>NZ_JAWOWF010000018.1:0-90014 GCF_033340295.1 Vibrio sp. 1401 | reverse complement strand
AGAGCGTACCACTTTCAGCAGTTGGCTTCCTCTTCTACACCTTTCCATGAATGTCGCACTTATTATCTGAAATCGGGCTTTGGTAGTTATGCTATTACAACAAAAGACAATACGATTGTAACCGCACTCGATGCGTCTTGGGTAGCTAAATCCATCTACGACGTACGTCCAATGTTAAAAGGAATTCGGTATAAATCTTCAATGATGTATACCAACCAAAGCGGAGAAACATTCCTTGCTCTAAAAGATGAAATCAATGATCAGTTTGACGTTCTAGCGTTCACATCATTGGATGAAAGCATCAAAAATATGCATTCGGTAATGACATGGCTCGTTGGCTTGATTTTTACTGGTGGTGCTATTTGTTGTATTGCGCTTGGGGCAGTTCTAAAACGCCAACTTAATCAACTACCAAAGATTGTTGATGTCATCGGAGGCATGGCTAATGGACAATTTGGAAGTTTCGAGATCAAAAAGAGTAATAATGAGATAAATCTAATATCTAATTCATTATCAACCATGCAACAAAGTATGAGCTCGTTCATTGGCGATACTAAATCACTCTGCAATGATGTGTTAACAAAGCAAGCTAATGTCTCTAATGTTGTGCAAAATGTTACCCAAGAAATAAACGAGGGGCTTTCTGCCGTCGAACAAGTTGCAACCGCAGCAACAGAGTTAAGCGCTACCGCCGAGGAAGTTGCTAAAAACGCTTCAGATGCAGAGGTAGCAACAAATGAAGCACTTGATGCTGTTAGTCGTGGTTCTATGGTATTAACGCGCGCAAGGGATACAAATGAACAAGTACGCTCTTCTATTGCAGAAAGTATCGCAGTGGTTAGTCAATTGCGCGGTTATTCGGAAGAAATAGGAACCGTACTTGAAATGATCAGCGCTGTGTCTGAACAAACTAACCTACTTGCACTTAACGCTGCCATCGAAGCTGCAAGGGCTGGTGAACAAGGTCGAGGTTTTGCGGTAGTGGCTGATGAAGTTCGAACATTAGCAAGCCGCACCCAAGAATCTACCGACATAATAAGAGACTTTATTAACCAACTGCAAGAGCAATCGAAAACTGCCGATAATCTAATGAAGCATAACTCGCACTTAATGGATGAATCATCAAAGACGAGTGATGAGCTTAATACCTCATTCCAAGAAATAACGGTACAAATAGATAACATTTCGCAAATCAATTCAATGGTAGCTACAGCATCAAGTGAACAGTCATGTGTAACACAAGATATTTCAATGCAGATTAATGGGATCAACAGTAACGTTAAGAGCTATTCGAACGCTTTCAATGAAACAGAGAAGTCCTGTGCTGAAAGTTCAGAAAGAATAAACCAACTAAACAAATCTTTAGAGTTCTTTAAAAGCGAATAGAGCGAGTATAAGTAACGAAATACAACATCATAAATAACTGAGATAAATATTAACCAGCAAAGAAATTTCAAGCGATATGAATGTGATTCTTCGAGTTAGAAAAAAACTTAAAATCGGATAACTGTGAGTATTACAGGGCGTTGAGATGATTTGGTTTATAAATCAATTAAATTATTTGAACGTCATGGAAATAATCATAAGTGTTATGAATGTTTCGTAGATATGATATATAAAAATAATTTTTCGGGTAATTGATTAATGGTAAATAAATGTAAGCTCTGTAAGGGTGATGGTATTATTATTGAGCTAGGAATCGACAAAATGTTCATTTGTAAGGATTGCGTTGAATATTTGAGTTTTCTACATTGTGAAAATACTTTTGATTTGTTGCCAGAGGTTGCGGCTTCGATTTTTAATGCACATTGCAGTTTAATATTATTAAGAAAAACTTTACCTCAACTTATACAGCATCATCAATTCAGCGAACTAACTAGTGAGTTAACAGGCGCAGTATCAGCATTAGGACGAATCCTTGATAGCTCAGAGAACGAGATACACGAATCGATAATGGAGCATTTGTACGAACAAAAAAATCAATTGGAAACGTTACTTAATTTATATGATCTGCCTGTAAGTAATTAGGTATAGGTGATTGATATGGAAGCAACTAAAACAATTATTGTACGTAATTTTGGTAGTTTCTTCGATATGTGCGATAACGAGTTGGTGAATAATTTAAACGTTCACTGCACGTTTTTTTGTTAATGAAGATGAAAAAAAATTTATGGAAGAATTATTTTTAAAAAAAGGTGGTAGAAAACTGTCCACTTCATCGAAAAAAAATTTCTTTCAGAAATTAAATATAAACATTTAGATTAAATAATTATGTTATTAAATGAAGTTAGTAAAAATTTAGCAGTGGTGTTAATTTTGTGTGGTTTTTCATCGCAAGTCTTTGCGGGAGGATATATGTTCTCTGAGCTTGGCGAACTGAGCACAAGTACGGCTGGCGCAGGTTCTGCTGCCGTAGCTGAAGGCGCTGAAGCTGCTTTTGTAAACCCTGCGAGTATGGTTCGCTTAAAAGGAAAACATATTGCGACCAACTTAGGCCTGCTTAATCTTGATAGTACTTATTACGATATGGGATCAAACGTAGGTGGGCACGAAAGTTCCTTTAAAGAAACGTCACTTAAAAAACTACTTCCAATCGGCAGTTTCTACTTTACAAATGAGATAGATGATAAATCTAGCTTCGGTATTGCAATGGGGGCCACTGGAGGGGCTGGTTTCGGCTATGGTAGCGGATTTTCAGGCTCAATCATGGCACAAGATGGTCTGCTACTGACTGCTCAATTAAACCCAAGCGTTGCTTACAAAGTGAATAACAAACTATCGTTGGGTATTGGTGTAAGTGCTGAAATGGCATATATCAATCAAACATTAAATACGACGGCTATCGACGGCGGACTCAATGTTATAGATGGTGAGATTTCTGCCGACGATATTTCTTTTGGTTGGAATATTGGTGTTATGTACCAGTTTAGTGATGCTAACCGTATTGGATTTGCCTATCGCTCACAAATAGAACATGAATTAGAAGGTGACTTAGCTCTTAAAGTTGAAGGACGTTATATAGGGTTGCCTTCAGGTAAAAGTTCACTTCCTGCTCAAGTGAATGTAATTATGCCAGCTCAGGTAAAACTTAGTGGTTATCACGTAGTTAAGAATAATGTTGCGTTACTGTGGACTTTGGGTTGGCAAGATTTAAGTGCAGTTCAACAAACGGATGTTATTGTCCATGGGTCTAACTCACCTATTATTCGTAGCTGGAAAGATACATATTCAACTGCTATCGGTGGTCATTTTAAGATCAATAAATCCTTGCGATTTGAACTAGGTTACTCGTACGAGACGTCACCACAAGATGATCCTACGAAAATCAATGTGGACGTTCCAACTGGACCAATCTCAAAGTACTCAACAGGTTTAACTTGGTTTATTAATGAGGCCATGAAAGCTCAGTTCTACTATGAACATCTAGATGGTAATTCAGTTCGTACTCTAGCTCCAGATAACCTAACTAATGGCCATTTAACTCAATTAAATGGTGTTTACGATTTGAATGTTCACTTTGTTGGTGCAGTATTGAATTACGCATTTTAAACAATGTAGGGGGAAAAATGATTAAAAAAATAATCAAATTATTCATAGTGCTTTTTGTGATTAGCTCTGCAATCGTCCAATATGCTATGTATTACATCGCTCAACATCTTCCCTCTGATGAACTCATTGGAGCTATTGTGAGTTCATCTTTGCAAGCTATTTTTTTGTGCGGTGGTTTATTCTGGATTTTAAGAAAAGAACTTTTATGCATAAGTCATTTACTTAATGAAATCAATGAAATGAAGGGTGGTGATTTGTGCACTAGTCAAGATCTACCGAAATTCACTAATGAGTTTGATATTATATTTAATATTCTTAATTCGTCAAAAGAAACTATATCGGAAACAATTGATGCAGTAAAAGATACTACGCTTGCTATTCTGGCTAGCGACAAACGAACAAAAGTCATTGTTGGAACTTTTATTGCCAATTCAGAACAAGAGCGTTTGGAAATTGAACAAGTTGCTACTGCAGCTGCAGAATTATCCGCTACTGCTCGTGAAGTTGCTGATAATGCTGTTAATGCTGAGCGTGCAAACAGTACTATGAATGAGGCAATACAAGGTGGTGTTGCAGTCCTAGGCCGTGCCCAACAGGTCATAACAGAGATTAATAGTTCTTTGAGTTCGTCATCTGATATTGTCAGTGAGCTTCGTGCTTATAGTGAAGAAATTAACCCTATAGTAGAAATGATTGCTTCAGTATCCGAACAAACCAATTTATTAGCACTTAATGCAGCAATTGAAGCGGCTAGGGCTGGTGAGTATGGGCGCGGCTTTGCTGTTGTAGCAGAAGAGGTCCGCGCGCTCGCTGAAAGGACACAAAAGTCTACGGTTAATATTCAAGAAGTGGTTGATCGTTTGCAGGTTAAGTCTAATGAGGCTGATGAGGTTATGTCGGTAAATAACAATTTAATTGACGAGTCAATTAAGATTGCCAGTGAACTAGAACATGCATTTAGTAGTATCTCTGAAGAGGTAGAAACACTGACTTCAATTAATGCTATGGTTGCGGCGGCATCCGAAGAGCAATCGACGGTGACTGAGGAGATCTCCATGCGTATTAACGAGATTAATCGTGGGCTTGAAGAAAATATTCAGAATGTATATCAAGCTTCAGACGATATGAAAATTAGAGATGTACGTTTGAACGAATTATCAAACCAATTAGCATTTTTTAAAACTAAGGGGCAAGTATTAATATTCATGGTTTAGGGTTAGTTCTAGAATCGATGCTGTCAAATCTGGATTTTGTCGTTGTTGTTGATCTAAAACCAGAAGTCTCACGAATAGGACGTTTAGTATATAAACCTCTTGAATTTCAAGTTGTTAATTTCGAGTATGACCTCGATCATCATTTAGTAAAACTTATCATTTCTAAATTCATACCACTTGCACCTTTAGGTAAAGTTGTCACTAATAGTGAAATAAATGGGGAGAGCATCTTTCTTGGTATGAACTTCTGCACTTTGAGTAATTCGCTTGTGCAGATTGATGTAATAGATAAAGGACAGGATCACGTTGAAGATGTTTCTGTTCATTCCTCTTTGTCTTCATTAATTCAAGTTGAGGAATAAGAATAAAAAGGAGGGTTAACTCCTCCTTTTAAAACTTGTATTAAACCGAAATTTTTTAAAATTTAACCATCAATTAAAATATCATATTCGCTATCTATACTCATTCAATTTATTCATTCCAGCAACGGTATAAGAGATACCAAACTAGCTTGTACATAAGCCATTATTTGGTGCTTAGCATGAATCTGATTTAAGCATTTTTGATGATCACGGGTATTGGCATGAATTTTATGAACATAACCGAGTAGTCTTATTTCTCATTGGAGAATGCGTTAATGTGGATTAAAAATACAGGGTAGTTTGCAGCTAGCCTTTACGATATTTATTGATGAAGAAAAACATATAAATATGAAATATATAGCACCACAAAGTATACATCGCGACTTCTTTTACTTTTACGTAAATAGTCGGTACGCATCGAAGAAATCCTATGATAAATCGCTTGTAAGCAAAATTGCTTTGCTTGCTAACGATGCTTTTGATCCCATGGTGTGGGATTCTTATAACGCAACGAATAGCGTTTCCAAAAAAGCGCTAATGCACATTATTGCTCACTTTGTTGAAACTGCGGGTAGTTCGTTCGCCGATCCGGAATACATAATGCAAGCAGTCAGTGCTTGCAGGGCAGGACAAAACTTAAACATTGAATTCCCGTCATTGTTTACAAGCAAATTCGGACAATTGTTTGCTGAAATGCATTCTCAAAGATACGGACATCGAACGGATAGTAACTTTGACGATGAATTTCCATTCACTCTATCTACGGAAGAAGTTTTTTTACCAAATGTTCGTGGCTACCGTTTAAGCTTAAACCTACAACACCTTCAAAAAATACCAAGCATCAAGAAAATCAGGTCAAGTAGTCTTGCAAGGTGCTTTTTTTAACGGCTCAGTATTTAAACTATTAATTGCTGTTAGATCGTTTTCTGGCGGCGATACTCTTAGTTATAAATTTAAAGCTAAGCGCTGTCAGTTAACTCATAAGATTAACGGCTTAAATGCTTACTTTGATGTGACATCATGATTTTTATATATACCAGTTCAACTTGAAGATGCCAGTTCCAACACCTGAAAAGTATCCGTAATTCTGGATGAGAGTGCTCCTGAAACATCTGGTGGCGTCATATCTAAAAAACGGCCCTTATCAAGGACCGCTCGTATGAGTTAGCCTTTGTAATTTTTTAGCATCAGGAGCGCTTATTTATTTTGAGCTCGCTCGTAAGATTCTAGGATTTCAGCTTTAGCGGCAGCAACATCTGCCCAACCATCCACTTTCACCCATTTGCCTGCTTCAAGCTCTTTGTAACGCTCAAAGAATTGCGTGATCTGCGCTTTCAGTAGTTCTGGGATATCGTCCACATCTTGGATGTGCTCGTACTCTTTCGAGATTTTTGAGTGGGGAACCGCAAACACTTTTGCATCTTCACCCGATTCATCTGTCATCTTCAAAACGCCAACAGGACGGCAGCGAATGACTGAACCTGGCATGAGTGGGTATGGTGTTGGTACCAATACGTCGACTGGGTCGCCATCAAGAGACAGGGTATTGTTCACGTAGCCATAGTTGCATGGGTAGAACATTGGTGCAGACATGAAACGGTCGACAAATACAGCACCAGAGTTTTTATCTACTTCGTACTTGATTGGATCTGCATTTGCAGGAATTTCGATAACGACATAGATATCTTCAGGCAGCGACTTGCCTGCTGGTACATGGTTTAAGCTCATTAGAATATTCCTTTTCATTAACGATGAGTCACACAAAAGCGGCTTCATCTGATGATAAATTCGCGTTTCACTTTAGCGACAAAAACGCGGCAGGTAAACACCTGCCGCGTTGGACAAAGGTCTGAAATTATTTTTCGTCGCGGTGCAGTTCAAGGAACTCTTCAACTTTGCGAACCATGTTCTTCGAACCCACAAAGAAAGGTACACGCTGGTGCAACTCAGTAGGCTTGATGTCCATAATGCGATTCACGCCGTCCGATGCAATGCCGCCAGCTTGCTCAATGAGGAATGCCATAGGGTTACATTCGTAAAGCAGGCGTAGCTTGCCTTGTGGGTGGCTTTGTGTGCTTGGGTAAAGGTAGATACCACCTTTCAGTAGGTTGCGGTGGAAATCAGCAACCAGCGAGCCAATATAGCGAGAAGTGTATGGGCGACCGTCTTCTGGCACGTTTTCTTGGCAGTACTTGATGTACTTCTTCACCCCTTGAGGGAAACGAATGTAATTACCTTCGTTGATGGAGTAGATCTTACCATCATCAGGAATCATCATGTTTTCATGAGAAAGACAGAAGCTGCCGATAGATGGGTCGTAAGTAAAGCCGTTTACGCCGTTACCAGTTGTGTATACCAACATGGTGGAGGAGCCGTAAATCACGTAGCCCGCAGCCACTTGCTTGTGACCAGGTTGTAGGAAGTCTTCTTCAGTTGGTGGAGTACCGATTGGAGAAACACGACGGTAAATCGAGAAGATAGTACCAACAGAGACGTTCACATCGATGTTAGAAGAACCATCAAGTGGGTCCATCAGTACTACATATTTGGCGTTTTGGTTGAGTTCTTTATTGAACGCAACTGCTTCGTCTTCTTCTTCACTGGCAACGCCACACACTTGATCACGAGCTTCAAGCGCGGCTTTGAACTTATCGTTCGCGTAAACATCGAGCTTTTGCTGATCTTCACCTTGGACATTTTCCGTGCCTACAGCACCAGTGATATCACCGAGACCCGCTGCGTTGATTTCGCGGTTAACGATTTTTGCAGCTAAACGAATGGAGGCTAAAAGGGATGATAGATCACCGCTAGCGTGGGGGAAATCCGCTTGTTTTTCGACAATGAACTCGCCTAGGGTGCGCAGTCCTGACATGGTTAATCCTTACATTTTCATTTCATTGGGGGTAGTGCGCAAGTGAGCATCTCTTTATGGATGTTAAACGTTTGCGCTGGATGTAAGTTTAAGTCGCAGATCTTTTTAATGGTAATGAAGTAACTGTTTGAGATCTCAATTTATTTGTAGACTTGTTTGAGGGCTTCATCAGTAAGCAAGAGGTTGTACAGTCTGTGTTCAACCTTGTCATATTTGTGAAAGGGACTGCAAGAAGAAGGCTAAAGTCTCTCGCTTTTCTGGTTGTGATCGCGATAATGAAAGCATTAAAGAACGCATTACAAGGTTTAGTTTATGCACATTCATATCTTGGGTATCTGTGGCACATTTATGGGCGGCGCTGCGATTTTAGCGCGCCAATTAGGGCATAAAGTCACTGGTTCTGATGCCAACGTTTATCCGCCAATGAGCACACTGCTTGAGTCTCAAGGTATTGAAATTATTGAAGGCTTTGACCCGTCTCAACTCGACCCTCAACCAGATCTTGTGGTGATTGGTAATGCGATGAGCCGTGGCAACCCTTGTGTCGAGCATGTGCTCAACACTAACATGCGCTACACCTCTGGTCCGCAGTGGCTCAACGAGTTTTTGCTGCATGATCGTTGGGTATTGGCGGTATCGGGTACACATGGGAAAACGACCACGTCGAGCATGCTTGCTTGGATACTTGAAGATTGTGGTTATCAACCGGGTTTCTTAGTCGGTGGGGTACTCGGTAACTTCGGAGTGTCTGCTCGTTTGGGTGAAAGCATGTTTTTTGTCGTTGAAGCGGACGAATATGACAGTGCTTTTTTCGATAAGCGTTCTAAGTTTGTGCATTACCATCCTCGCACTTTAATCATGAACAATCTTGAGTTTGATCATGCCGACATCTTCGATGATCTAGAAGCGATCAAGCGCCAATTCCATCATTTAGTGCGAACTGTACCGGGCAATGGATTGATCTTAGCGCCGAGGAAAGATCAAGCGTTAGCGGATGTATTAGAGCGTGGTTGCTGGACTGAAAAACAGTTCTCTGGTGAGAATGGTGACTGGCAAGCGCACAAATTAGTGCTTGATGGCTCAAAATTTGACGTTGCGTTGCAAGGTGAGAAGGTTGGTACCGTCGAATGGAATTTGGTGGGTGACCACAATGTGGATAATGCGCTGATGGCAATCGCTGCTGCACGACATGTTGGAGTCACTCCGGATCTTGCTTGCCAGGCATTAGGGCGTTTCATCAATACCAAGCGCCGTTTAGAGCTGAAAGGTGAAGAACAAGGTGTGACGGTTTACGATGATTTTGCGCATCACCCAACGGCAATTGAACTTACTGTCGGTGGTTTGCGTAACAAGGTAGGTGAAAAACGCATCCTTGCTGTGTTGGAGCCGCGTTCTGCCACCATGAAGCGAGGTGTACACAAAAACACACTTGCAGAGTCACTACACAGTGCAGATGAAGTCTTCTTGTTCCAGCCAGATAATATCGAGTGGTCTGTGCAAGACATTGCCGACCAATGCACACAGCCAGCGTTTGTCGATGCGGATATAGATAACTTTGTAGCCAAGATCGTCGAACGTGCGCGACCAGGTGACCAAATTCTAGTCATGAGCAACGGTGGCTTTGGTGGTATTCACGGAAAACTTCTTGAGCAGTTAAACAAAAAGCCTGATTGATATGCAAAACAAAACACAACCCTCTCATAAAAAAGCCATCACGTTGGCATTAACGGGTGCTTCTGGTGCTCCCTACGGCCTTCGTCTTTTAGAATGCTTGGTTGCGGCGGATTATCATGTCTACGTTCTGATTTCTTCGGCAGCTCGTGTTGTGATGGCAACCGAGCATAATCTTAAGCTACCAAGTGGCCCAGAAGCGGCGCAGCAAGCATTGGTAGAGCACCTGAACTGCAATCGAAATAACATCACCGTTTGCGGTAAAGACGATTGGTTCTCACCGGTTGCGTCTGGTTCTGCTGCACCAAAGCAAATGGTGGTTTGCCCATGTTCTGCGGGAAGCGTTGCAGCGATTGCGCATGGTATGTCAGATAACTTGATCGAGCGGGCCGCTGATGTGGTAATGAAAGAGCGCGGGCAGCTGTTGCTCGTGGTTCGCGAAACACCATTTTCAACGCTACATCTGGAGAACATGCACAAACTGTCGCAAATGGGCGTCACCATCATGCCAGCAGCTCCAGGCTTCTATCATCAGCCAAAGAGTATTGAAGACTTAGTGGATTTTATGGTGGCGAGAATTCTTGACCACTTAGGTATTGAGCAAGGTTTGGTGCCTCGTTGGGGTTATGACCAGCGTTCGTGAGCTGATTGTGTAACCACTCAAATACCTTTACAATCCATCCAACTCATCGGGGAGCAAACCCATTTTGCATTGAGTCAATCAATGCATTTGGGCGCTGAGACCTAAGTGCTTTACTAGGGACCCGTATTACCTGAACCAGATAATGCTGGCGTAGGAATTGAGTCTGGATATTGGAAATCCTTAATAGCCGCCTCAAACCCTGTGCCGCTCAACTTATTTCTCTGAAATACTCATGGAGAGCGAGCAGTGAAAACCACTCTAAATCTGATTGCCTTAGCTGCAATCACCTCTACTTCAGCGTTTGCCGCTGAAAACACATTAACCATCTATACCTACGACTCTTTTGCCGCAGATTGGGGGCCGGGTCCTAAAATCGAGCAAGCTTTTGAAGCAAAATGTGGCTGTGACGTTAACTTCGTAGCGTTAGACGATGGCGTGTCGATTCTGAATCGTCTTCGTCTTGAAGGCGGTAATAGCAAAGCGGACATCGTATTAGGTTTGGATAACAATCTGATGGCAGAAGCGAAGAAAACCGATCTGCTTGCCGAGCACAATGTGGATACGGCTAACACAGTGTTACCAAACGGTTGGAGTGACACGACGTTTGTACCGTACGATTACGGCTACTTCGCGTTTGTGTACAACAAAGAGAAACTGGCTAATCCGCCGAAAAGCATGAAAGAGCTGGTGGAAACGCGCGACGATCTGAAAGTGATTTACCAAGATCCGCGGACTTCAACGCCGGGCCAAGGCTTAATGCTATGGATGAAATCTATTTATGGCGACGATGTGACGCAAGCGTGGCAGAAGCTAGCGAGCAAAACCGTAACGGTCACGAAAGGTTGGTCTGAGGCGTATTCTATGTTCCTCAATGGTGAGTCCGATTTAGTGCTTTCTTACACCACTTCACCTGCGTACCACTTAATTGCGGAAAACGATTCGAAGTTTGCTACGGCGAATTTTGCTGAAGGCCACTACATGCAAGTTGAAGTAGCCGCCAAAGTGAAAGGGGCAAAAAATTCAGAACTTGCTGATCAATTTATGAGTTTCATTTTAAGTGATGAGTTCCAATCGGCGATGCCAACGGGTAACTGGATGTACCCAGTCACTGACGTTGAGTTACCTAAAGGTTTTGAAACTTTGAGTGTTCCAAGCAAGTCGTTGAGCTTTAGTGCTGATGAAGTGGCAAAAATGCGTAAGTCTTGGATTCGCGAATGGCAAAGCGCATTGACGTTTTAGCTGACGTTTCCATCCTCATCTGAATGAGATAGGTTTTACCTTTGAATTCTGTTCCAAAAATAGGTTTAGGGGTCGCGATGATCATCGCGACCTTTGTTATTTCTGCCCTAGGTGCTTTGATTGTTCAAGCCCCTTCACTTGATGTGTCTGTGGTATGGGGCGACCCGTACTATCAACATGTCACCAAGTTCAGTTTCTACCAAGCGTTTCTTTCCACATTGCTCAGTGTTGGCTTTGCCATTCCAGTAGCGCACGCACTTTCGCGTCGCCAATTTATTGGTAAATCATTACTGCTTAAGCTGTTTGCATCGACACTGGTTTTGCCGGTTTTGGTTGGTGTTTTTGGGCTGTTAGCGATTTATGGCAACAGTGGTTTGTTGGCGCAGTGGTTGCAAAGTTTCGACACTAAACTGCCATTCTCTATTTACGGTTTGAACGGCATTTTACTCGCCCATGTGTTCTTTAATTTACCTTACGCGGCACGATTGCTTCTGCAAGCCTTGGAGTCTATTCCTGCCGAGCAGCATAAGCTTTGCGCGCATCTTGGGATGAGCCATTGGGATAAGTTTCGCTGGGTAGAATGGCCGCGTTTAAGGCAGCAGCTTCCCCACGTTTGTGGGTTGGTGTTTATGTTGTGCTTTACCAGTTTTGCCACTGTAATGGCGTTGGGGGGAGGGCCAAAATCCACCACCATTGAATTGGCCATTTACCAAGCGATTAAGTTTGATTTTGATTTACAAGCTGGGGCGTTATTGGCGCTGTGGCAGATGCTGTTATGTGGACTGCTTGCTATTGGAGTGCAGAAGTTAACAAGGCCTGTTTCTATCAGTGCTGGAAGCACATCGGTACAGCAATATTTAACGAAGGATCATGGGTGGTCAAAAGCTTGGGATAGCTTTTGGATCATAGGTGCCTTTTTACTGGTAATACCGCCGTTATTGATGGTGTTACTGAGTGGCATCAACCAACAAGTTTGGACAGTATTAACCGATGAGCGTTTTTGGTCTGCGCTATTGAACTCTCTCAAAGTCGCCTGTGTCGCTAGCGCGCTTGCGGTCGCTGCAGGGGTGTCCATACTATTGACCAGTCGCCGTTGGCGGTTGCAGTACAAAAACACGCGAGCCGATCAGATAGAGTTAATCGGCACCATTATTTTGGTGACTCCAGGTCTGGTGATTAGCACCGGTTTATTCTTACTACTGCGCGCATTTACCGATGTTTTTAGCTTGGCATTTTTTGTCGTGATTTTGGTGAACGGTTTGATGGCTTTGCCTTACGTGATCAAAACGCTAGCGCAGCCAATGCTGCACATTGAACAACAGTATCAGTATGTATGTGCCAGCTTAGGCATGCGTGGCTGGCAACGGTTTAAAGTGGTGGAGTGGCAGGCGCTACGCAAGCCGTTTGCACATGCGTTTGCGATCAGCTTTATGTTTGCGATTGGCGATTTAAGTGCTATTGCGTTGTTTGGCGGACAAGAGTTCCGCACTTTACCTCTGTATTTATTCCAGCTGCTTGGCAGCTATCAGATGGACGCGGCTGCGGTGGTATCGGTGACCTTATTGTTGTTGAGTGTGGGCTGTTTTGCCTTGATTGAGAAAGTATTGAAAACGAAGGAGAGAGCGTAATGTTAGTGTTGGATGATGTGCAGTACACCTACCAACGTGAACTGTTTCGTTTTGACTTAACGATTGAGCAAGGACAGATTGTATCGCTGATGGGACCAAGTGGGGCAGGGAAGTCAACCTTGCTGGCGTTGGTGGCAGGATTCATCCATCCTGACCGTGGTGATATTTGTGTTGATGGTGAGTCCATTGTGCGTAAAGAGCCTTATCTGCGTCCGTTCTCTATGTTGTTCCAAGAGCACAATTTGTTTGCTCACTTATCGGTGCGTGACAATATCGGTTTGGGCTTACACCCGGGGCTAAAGCTCACGGTGGACCAAAATCGTCAGATTGAACAAGCCGCGCAGCAAGTTGGTGTTGCAGAGTACCTCGACCGTTTGCCAGAGCATCTTTCTGGTGGCCAGCGTCAACGTGTTGCCTTAGCGCGTTGTTTTGTTCAGCCTCATCCCATGTGGCTGTTGGATGAGCCGTTCTCGGCGCTTGATCCGGTGTTGCGTGAAGAGATGCTAGGCTTGGTAAAAAAACTGGCAGCAGAGCGGGGAATAACCGTATTGATGGTCACGCACCATTTAAGCGATGCCAAAGCGATTGCCAGCCACTTTGTGTTTGTGGCGGATGGTAAAGTGGAAGCCGCGGGTGATATGTCTGCATTGAGTGAACAGCATGCTAGTGAGAAGCTTGCGGCATTTATCCGAGCCGCATGCTAGTGCCCGATAGTTGCTAGGTTATGCTTCTCCGCAACACAAACCATGCCTAGGGCCAAATTCAAATTGAGATCTTAAGCTCATGATATGGTCAATCATTGCTTGTACGCGCCGTGGGCGGTTTGCTCCAGGACGATACACTAAATAAATAGGCATTGGTACCGTGTGCCATTGCGGCAACACTCTGACTAAGGTGCCACTTTCTAGCTCTTGCGTCATGTTCTGCACAGGTAAGTTCGCGATGCCTAGTCCTTTAAGTGCGCCTTTTAATATTGCTTCTACAGTTGTACTTGAAAAGTTACTGGTTATTGAAACATTGACGGTATTATCGTGTGAGATCAGCGTCCAAGGTCCTATTTCTGAAACATATTGATACCTCAAACAGTTATGTTTTGTCAGGTCTTCTGGCGTTTCAGGTACGCCGAACTCAGCTAAATACTCAGGCTAGCAGCCAGGACTCGAGTGGTATAGCCTAATTTTTTCGCGATTAATCGATCATCAACTATCTGACCGACTCGAATTGCCATATCAAAGCCGTGTGAAAACAGATCAACAAAATCGTTCGATGCTTCTAACGCAATTTGTACTTTTGGCCATTGTTTTAAAAATGGCAAAAAGATGTGCTCCGCCATATACGCATCCAACGCTGGTGGCGCGGAAATACGCAGCCGGCCTTGGATCTGTTGTTCCATCTCCTGAACGTCATGGCCAATTGAGTGGAATTCCTCAACTAAGCTTGCAGCACGCTCTAAAACCATTTGGCCAGCTTCGGTGATCACTAACTTTCGGGTTGTGCGCTCTAGCAGTTTGGCTTCAAAGTGTTGTTCGAGTTTGGTTATGGCTTTGCTAACAGTAGATTTTGGTAGGTTTAACTCCAGCGCGCACTTGGTTAAGCTCAGTAGTCGACAGCTTGTGACAAAGATAGAAAGCGTTCTAAAGTTAATTGTTTCTAAATTGCGAACAATCACTTTCAATTATCCATATTGTTTCAATATTAATCTGATTATAGTCTGGCACCTCATCCTTAGCCATCAAGTTATTGTCATTTGAGGTAAACACCATGTCCAACGCTGTAGACTTATTTTCTCCTATCGAACTCGGTCAATTAGCATTAGATAACCGTGCCATTATGGCGCCTTTAACGCGAGCTCGTGCTGGTGCGGACCATATTCCTAATGACCTTATGGTTGAATACTACGCTCAACGTGCGAGTGCCGGACTTATCATTGCTGAATGCACCATGGTGATGGAAGGTACGTCTGCTTTCATGGCAGAGCCGGGCATTTACAGCGAAGAGCAAATCGCAGCTTGGAAAAAGGTAACGGATGCGGTTCATGAGAGAGGCGGTAAGATTGTACTGCAAATTTGGCATGCGGGACGAGCTTGTCATCCTGATCTGAATGAAGGAAAAACACCTGTAGCGGCGAGCGCATTGGCCATTCGTGATGAATTAGTCCATACCCCTTCGGGTAAGCAAGCATATACGGTACCACGAGCACTCGAAGTGGATGAGATAGCTTCCATTGTTGCGGCGTTTAAACAAGGTGCAGAAAACGCCAAGAAAGCAGGCTTTGATGGGGTCGAGATACATGGCGCCAATGGTTATCTTATTGATAACTTCCTTCGTGACGGTTCAAATTTACGTACCGATGAATACGGTGGTTCGGTTGAAAATCGTGCTCGATTTTTACTTGAGATAGTGAAAGAAGTCGTTGAGGTGTGGGGACCTGGAAGAGTCGGTCTGCGCACATCTCCGCTAAATGGATTTAATGACATGAAAGACAATGATCCAGTTGGCTTGGTGCGTTACTTAGCAGAGCAACTTAATTCTTTCGATCTTGCTTATTGGCACGTGATGCGTGCGGATCTGAAAGGCGTACAAAAAGCAGATGTTCTCAAGCCAGCACGCGAAAACTATAAAGGTCACTTAATGGCGAACGTGGGCTACAGTGCACAAGAAGCGGCAACAGCAATTGCAGAAAACAAAGTTGATGTGGTCGCATTTGGCGTTCCCTTTATCGCAAACCCAGATTTAGTCGAGAGATTTAAGAAAAATGCACCTCTTAATGAGGCGAAACCAGAACACTTTTATTTGGGGGGAGCAGAAGGTTATACCGATTACCCAGTGATGGCATAACCCTTACTTGTTTAATATAAAAAGGACGCTAATGTTAGCGTCCTTTTTCGTTTCTGTATTTACTTAGCCTTGCGGTTTTACGACCATCACATTGATTGGAGAATATTCCACAACCTTACTCGCGACAGAGCCAAGCATTACTTTATTGATTTTAGAGCGCTTGTGGCTTGGCATAATGATGAGATCAGCGCCTAAACGTTCTGCATAATCAAGAATGGTCGCGTAGGCCTTGCCTTCAGCAACATGCACTTGGTAAACCACATCTTCAGCAATATGCTCATTAGCGAAAGCTTTTAGTTGCTGCTTCACGTCTTGCTTCATTTTGGCTGCAGCATCTTTCGGAAAGTATGTGGCAACCATCGACATGTGAATACCAGGTAGTACCGTCAGAAGATGGATTTGAGCATTTGCTTGCTTTGCCTGCCAAACCGCTAGTTCAACTGCTCGGTCTGAAAAGCCTTGGTCATTTAGATCAACCGGAACAAGAATTTGTTTGTACATTCAATGTCTCTCATTAAGGCCCCTTTATCCTCGGGGCCAAATCGGTTATGCGCTCAATTGTTCCTTACGAGCACGACGTTTTTGGTTCATTGCAAGCACCAGCAAAATCATTAAGCATGGTACAAACACCCACTCTTTCATCGGACGGTCTGCATCCTGGATAACCCACTTGATTTCCCAATCAAAGTCGATACCTGCGGACTCTGCTGGACTACCAAATTCAACCATATCGACAATCATTTTGTTGTCACTTTCGGTCAGCATCAGACCCATAGATGAAATACGTGCGTCTGCTGTTGTCGCACTGTCTTCGAATGGAAGACGAACCGTTTTCTCAATGTAGTCGCCCTCAAGGTTTTCACCGGCAACACGTAACTCCAATGATTCTCCTACATTTAGTGTTTCCGTGATTTGAGCTACCTCAACGCCAGGAGAAAGAACTTTCGCTGGGTACAGCATGTCCCACCAAAAACCTGGACGGAAAAACGAAAACGTCAGTACTAATAATAGGACTGTTTCCCACCACTTGTTACGCGTGAACCACCACCCTTGAGTTGCCGCAGAGAAAATCAGCATTGCAATGATCGATGAGATGACCGTGAGTGCCAAATGCCACCAAGAGTCGATCCCCATTAACAATAACTGGGTATTGAACACAAACATGAACGGCAAAATAGCGGTTCGAATATCGTAAGTAAAACCTTGGATACCGGTACGAATTGGATCTGATTTCGCAATTGCGGCTGCTGCAAAAGCTGCAAGACCTACAGGTGGGGTATCGTCGGCCAAAATACCAAAGTAGAAAACGAACAAGTGCACCGCTATCAACGGGATAATCAAGCCATGCGCCGCGCCGAGCGTAACAATAACCGGCGCCATTAGCGTAGAGACCACGATGTAGTTCGCCGTTGTTGGCAGACCCATCCCCAGAACCAAGCTAATGATGGCGGTAAACAGCAGCATAAGAATGATGCTGCCACCAGAGATAAACTCGACGAAGTCGGTCATCACTAGGCCGATACCCGTTAGTGTAACAACACCAACAACGGTGCCCGCTGCCGCGGTTGCAACGCCGATACCAATCATATTGCGCGCACCAGAAACTAAGCTCTCGGCAAGATCGACAAAGCCATCTTTGGTTTGCTGAAGCATGTCACCTTGCTTTGACAGCAGTGCAATCAACGGACGTTGAGTGAGCAAAATGAAAATCATGAACACCGTTGCCCAGAATGCCGAAAGGCCAGGTGAGAAACGTTCGACAGTCAAACACCAAACTAATACGACGATAGGGAGTAGGTAGTGCAAGCCTGACTTAACGGTTGGGCCAGGATCAGGTACTTCTGTTAATTCTGCATCAATCTCAATTGCGCCATCTTGCACGTGATTTGCTGAGACTTTCACCAACCCAACGTACGCGATTAATAGTGCGACGGTAACAATTGGTGTCGCGGCATCACCAAAGACGTCTTTTGTCCAACCCACTCCGTAGTAAACCAATGCGCTGATCACACACAATCCTAAGATTGTGCCAGTAAAGGACAGCAGACTTTGTACTAGTGTTGGGTTGTGGCGACGAGGAAGGCCCGTCATGCCTGCTTTACACGCTTCAAGGTGAACAATGTAAATTAAAGCAATATAAGAGATTAGCGCTGGAAGTAGGGCGGCTTTAATCACCTCAACGTAGGAGATACCGACGTATTCCACCATCAAAAATGCTGCTGCACCCATGATTGGCGGTGTTAACTGACCATTGGTTGAAGCCGCTACCTCTACCGCACCCGCTTTTGTGCCGGGAAAGCCAACACGCTTCATCAGTGGAATGGTAAAGGTGCCAGTTGTTACTACGTTTGCGATTGAAGAACCAGAAACCAGACCAGATAAACCTGATGCAACAACGGCCGCTTTAGCTGGACCACCTTTCATATGGCCAAGCAACGAGAAGGCAACGTTAATGAAGTAAGCACCAGCACCAGCGCGTTCCAGCATTGCTCCAAACAATACAAACAAGAAGACAAAAGAGGTAGAAACACCTAGCGCAACCCCAAATACGCCTTCTGTTGTTAGCCACAAGTGAGACATGGCCTTGTTCAAGCTTGCCCCTTTGTGCGCGATAACGTCAGGCATGTAAGGGCCTGCAAAGGTGTAAGTAAGGAAAACAGCAGCCACGACCATTAATGGTGGACCAAGAGCTCGGCGTGTTGCTTCTAAAAGGAGGATCATACCGATAACAGCAACAACGATATCAACCGTTGTCGGTGCGCCTGAGCGTCCTGCTAGCTCGGTATAAAAAAGGTATATATAGGCTGCTGAAAAGCTGCCAGCCAACGCGAGTATCCAATCAACAAGAGGGATATGATCGCGAGGAGAATTCTTCATCGCTGGATAAGCAGTGAAAGCCAAAAAGATCGCGAAAGTAAGGTGGATAGATCGCGCTTCCGTGTCGTTCAGTACGCCAAAATTGAAAATAAATGGTAACGGGGATGCGTACCATAATTGAAATAGTGACCAACACAGAGGAACAAACCAAAGGATTCGTCCTTGCATTCCCGAAGGGCTACGTGCACCTGTGTCTGCCTGAGCCACCATTTCTTGCACATCTTGTGACGGAGCTTGATTCGTCGCCATGTACTTTTTCCTTATTATTGATGGTCCTGTCTGATTTTTATCGAGAACCACACTTCGCCTCTATCAGTGTAGTGAATGGAGCGAAGTTTGCTTTCGAGTATTTTGCTGCCTGAACTCAAAGTGTTGATTGTTGGATACTCTGTTAGGCGGCGTTTAAGTTTTCTTGGGTATGAGCTCGCAGTTTTCAGAAGAAAACTGGCGAATGATGCATACAGTTAGAACGTGCTATAACCTGTATGCTCAAACAGGCAGAAAATATTCTTTCCTGCCTGTATGTAGAGTCTGAGGAAATTACTTAATTAGACCCATTTCTTTGTAGTATTTTTCTGCACCTGGGTGAAGAGGAATAGAAAGACCAGCTTTCACCATGTCTTCTTTCTTCAAGTTTGCGAATGCAGGGTGTAGACGTTTGAAGGTATCAAAGTTTTCAAACACAGCTTTTGCCACGTTGTAAGCGACATCGTCTGAAACATCAGAGGTCGTTACCATTGTTGCTGCAACACCAAAGCTGTTTACGTCTTTGTCTGTACCACGGTACATACCAGCCGGTACTGAGCTAAAGGCGTAGTATGGGTTGTCGGCAACAATTTTATCGATTTTAGGGCCTGTTGCTGAAACTAGCTTCGCATCACATGATGTGGTTGCTTCTTTGATTGAACCGTTCGGGTGGCCGACCATGTAAATGAAGGCGTCAATTTTGTTATCACAAAGTGCCTGAGAGCGTTCAGAGCCTTTTAGCTCAGACGCCAATTTGAAGCTGTCGTTTGTCCAACCCATCGCTTCCATGACAACGCCCATCGTTGCACGGTCACCAGAGCCTGGGTTACCGATGTTTACTCGCTTACCTTTCAGGTCTTCAACGTTTTCAATACCTGAATCTGCACGCGCAATGATGTTGAAAGGTTCTGTATGAAGAGAGAACATTGCGCGTAGCTTCTTGTACGGGCCTTGTTCTTCAAACTTGCTCGTACCGTTGTAGCCGTGGTACTGCCAATCCGATTGCACGATACCAAAATCTAATTCGCCCGCACGGATAGTGTTAACGTTGTAAATTGAGCCACCAGTTGATTCTACTGAACAACGGATGTTGTGGTCTTTACGACCTTTATTTACCAACTTACAGATAGCACCACCAGTTGGGTAGTAAACACCAGTCACAGAGCCAGTACCGATGGTAATAAACTCTTGAGCGTTAACTGCGCCTGCGCCCATTACGGCTGCAGCGATAGCGCCTACTTTGAGAAGTTTGTTAAATGCCATGAATTTCCCTTCCTTATATTCATTATTTACCCGGAAATAACCATAAATCACTTCTGGAGTTTCCTATTTGGAAACGGCACCTTTTTCAATCCAATCGTTTGAAAAAGCGAGCGAATCATAACAAAAAATTGGCAGAAAATTATCCAATTGTTAAATGTTATAGTTGATAAGTCTGAATTTTGTATCAGGGGATAGGATTCAATTTGTGATTTAATTCTTTTTATAACAAATACTTAATTAACATTTAGTGACTGAAATG
This sequence comes from Vibrio sp. 1401, assembly GCF_033340295.1. Lineage (NCBI taxonomy): Bacteria > Pseudomonadati > Pseudomonadota > Gammaproteobacteria > Vibrionales > Vibrionaceae > Vibrio > Vibrio sp. 1401. The sequence continues at coordinate 69,353 of NZ_JAWOWF010000018.1, read as the reverse complement.
AAAAAGATCAATTGCGTGATGTTAATCACAAAACGGATGGTTAAAGAATGAGCGGAGTAAGCAAAAAATTTACATAAATTATGGGCTACAAAATGAGACTTCTTTTATAACCCACAATGAGTTAGCTGATTGAAGCTTTATAGAACTTAACCAGTATATTCGAACAGCTCGCACACTGATTTGAAGAGTTGCTCAGTCGTAATTGCCATGGTTGGCGTAATGAAAATGGTATCGTCACCTGCGACAACACCAAGAATACCTTCGGATTTACCGAGTGAATCAAGCAAGCGAGCAATCAACTGTGCTGCACCTGGGCCGGTGTGAATTACTACTAACGCTGCGTTACGATCGATGTCTAGTACCAGTTCACGCAGAGAGCTGCTGACTGTTGGGACACCTAGCTCAGCAGGAAGACAGTAAACCATTTCCATTTTTGCATTGCGCGTACGGACGGCGCCAAATTTAGTCAGCATACGTGAGACTTTAGATTGGTTGATACTCTCAAACCCTTGCTGTTTGAGTGCGTCAACAATCTCGCCCTGTGAGCCAAAGCTTTCTTCTTTTAACAGGGCTTTAAAGGCGCGAACTAAGTTGTCTTGTTTTTCTGAATTGCGCATAGTCATTACAAATCTCTTATTACGGGTCAGCAATTTTGCATATTCTCGCATATATATTCAGGCGGTGCCAAAGAGTCCCAGTATTATGTTAGATGCGTCACTGTAAACTATATACCACATAGAATTCTTTAGCGCGCTGAAGTAGGGCTGTATCTGTTTTCTTGAATTCCTTGTCATTTCAACAGAATAAAAGAATAATCCAGGCCCCATTTGTAGCACGGTAACAGCGAGTTGCGCGAGGTCGCAAAGCTAGCGTTAATTGATTGTAATCAAGTTGTGATTCCGATAGCTTTATTTAAGTTGGTTACAAACTACCCTACGAATACGTTTATAAGAGAAATACTCTCAAGGAGAACTACATGAAAGTAGCCGTTATTGGTGCCGCTGGTGGCATCGGTCAAGCCCTGGCCCTTCTACTTAAGAACCGTCTTCCTGCTGGTTCTGATCTAGCCCTATATGATATTGCTCCAGTAACTCCTGGTGTGGCCGCTGATCTTAGCCACATCCCTACGCCAGTTTCTATCAAAGGTTACGCTGGTGAAGATCCTACTCCAGCACTAGAAGGCGCGGATGTTGTGCTAATTTCTGCTGGTGTTGCGCGTAAGCCAGGTATGGATCGTGCGGATCTATTTAATGTAAACGCTGGTATCGTTAAATCGCTAGCGGAGAAGATTGCGGTTGTTTGTCCGAAAGCTTGTGTTGGTATCATCACAAACCCTGTAAATACAACAGTGCCAATTGCTGCTGAAGTTCTTAAAAAAGCGGGTGTTTATGATAAGCGTCGTCTATTTGGTGTAACAACGTTGGATGTTATCCGTTCAGAAACGTTTGTTGCTGAGCTAAAAGACAAAGATCCAGGTGACGTTCGCGTGCCAGTTATTGGTGGTCACTCTGGCGTAACGATCTTACCTCTACTGTCTCAAGTAGAAGGTGTTGAGTTTACAGCTGAAGAAGTAGAAGCATTAACGAAACGTATTCAAAATGCAGGTACTGAAGTTGTAGAAGCGAAAGCGGGTGGTGGTAGTGCAACACTATCAATGGGCCAAGCTGCATGTCGCTTTGGTCTGTCTCTGGTTCGTGCTCTTCAAGGTGAAGAAGGCGTAGTTGAGTGCGCTTACGTTGAAGGCGACGGCGAACACGCGACTTACTTCGCGCAACCTGTGAAACTGGGTAAAGAAGGCGTTGAAGAAGTACTAAGCTACGGCAAACTCAGCGATTACGAAAAGTCTGCATTAGACGGTATGCTAGAAACACTAAATGGCGACATCAACATTGGTGTTGAATTCGCAAAGTAATCTAGAAAGCCTATATAAGAAGAAAGCCGATCATTTTGATCGGCTTTTTTGATCCTTGATTTCTCAACTTCGTAAAAATGGTCGAATAAAACCACGTAGTGAAGGAGAAGATGATGGAAGCGAGTCGAATCCGTAAAGGCATGGTTGTTGAGTGCCAACAAGGCGTCGGTACGATATTAGTGGTCGACCATGAAGCAGAGACGGTATTGTTGTCCAAACAAGGGACTGAACAGCAACTCGCCGTTAGCTTTGATGAAATAGAAGATGATCCACAACTGCATGGCGGTAGTGACAGATATTACTAGCGCCTCGGGGCGTCGTCATTAGGTATCAAACGTAAAAAAGGAAGAGCATGCTCTTCCTTTTTGCTATAAGTCTTGCGTTATGGGTAGCTATTGATTACTTCGTGCGTTGTACTGCGACATGAGCCAGAGTAACAAGCGCTTGTTTGTATTCAGACTCTGGCAACACTGATAGTTCTGCGATTGCTTTGTCTGCTTCTTCTAGAGCTTTTTGCGTTGTGTATTCCAGAGAGCCTGCTTCTTTCATGACCGCAAGAATTTCTTCTAAGCGATCCATGCCATTCGCTTTCTCAATCGCTTCACGAATCATGATTGCGTTTTCTGGTGTGGTATTACGCATAGCATGGAGTAGAGGTAAAGTTGGCTTACCTTCGGCCAAGTCATCACCCACATTTTTACCCATGTCTTCGCCATCAGAAGTGTAATCCATGACGTCATCAATGAGCTGAAACGCAGTGCCTAGATACTTACCGTAATTTTGCATTGCGATTTCCACATGCTCAGGAGCATCATTTAAGATTGCACCGATTTGAGTTGCGGATTCAAATAAGCGCGCAGTCTTAGAGTAGATGACTTGCATGTAGCTTTCTTCTGTCGTGTCAGGGTCGTTACAGTTCATCAACTGCTGTACTTCACCTTCGGCGATCACGTTTACGGCATTGCTCATTAGTTTAAGGATCTTCATGGATCCTAGTTCCGTCATCATCTGAAATGAGCGTGTATAGATAAAGTCCCCAACTAATACGCTAGCCGCATTGCCAAATGCTGCATTCGCAGTGGCTTTACCACGGCGCATGTCTGATTCATCTACCACGTCATCATGCAGCAAAGTTGCTGTATGGATGAACTCAATAAACGCAGCTGCCATTGTATGACCATTGCCTTGGTAACCAAGTGCACGGGCTGACAGTATCGCTAAAAGCGGTCTTAGACGTTTGCCTCCACCACTCACGATATAAAAACCGAGCTGGTTGATTAAAGAGACATCAGAATTAAGTTGGGCTTGAATTGTTTCATTCACTTTTGCCATGTCATCGGCAGTAAGCGCTTGGATAGTTTTAAAATCCATCGTATATCCGGCTGAAGTTAGACCCTGCAAGGCTTATTCGATTTATATAATTGTCGAATAATACACTAAAAAACGTTGATTAATACATTACTAAAGGGCATGATTGCCGCACTTTTCTTTGGCGATTAGCTTTTCGCCAATTTTTTCAAAATATGGCTTGTCATAGGAGCATCTATTCTGTAGAATCTGCGCCCTATTGATGATTAGTTTAGCGCACACCCTCAAGAAAGGCTGTGCGGAAAAAGCGGAGTAAAATATGTACGCTGTTTTCCAATCTGGTGGTAAACAACACCGTGTAAGCGAAGGTCAAACTCTTCGTTTAGAGAAATTAGACGTTGAAACTGGTGCAACTGTAGAATTTGATAAAGTTCTTCTTGTTGCTAACGGCGAAGACATCAAAGTTGGTGCTCCTCTTGTAGAGGGCGGCAAAATTGTTGCTGAAGTTGTACAACACGGTCGTGGCGATAAAGTTAAAATCGTTAAGTTCCGTCGTCGTAAGCACTCTCGTAAGCAACAGGGTCACCGTCAGTGGTTCACTGAAGTGAAGATCACTGGTATCAACGCTTAATCTATTAGGAGAGTTTAACAATGGCACACAAAAAAGCTGGTGGTTCTACTCGTAACGGCCGCGATTCAGAAAGCAAACGTCTAGGTGTTAAGCGTTTCGGTGGTGAATCTGTACTTGCAGGTAACATCATCGTTCGTCAACGTGGTACTAAGTTCCACGCTGGTAACAACGTAGGTATCGGTAAAGACCACACTCTATTCGCTCTTACTGAAGGTAAAGTGAAGTTCGAAGTAAAAGGTCCTAAGAACCGTAAGTTTGTAAGCATCGAAGCTGAGTAATTAGGTTTTTAACCAAATTACTTAATAGCTTTAAGCTGAATTCAAAAGCCCTGCCGAATCGGCGGGGTTTTTTATTTGTGGCAGTCGACATATCGAAGTTTCTCGCTAAGATCCTAAGCGATTTGAATCTGGGAGCTTAGATCTGTCATCTGCTAAAATTGTCGGATGACATAGTAAGATTTAATCCACGCACGAAGTAGTCGGAGTAAAAGATGAAGTTCGTAGATGAAGCGGTAGTAAAAGTTCAGGCTGGTGATGGCGGTAGTGGCGTTGTCAGTTTCTGGCGTGAAAAATTCATCACTAAAGGTGGCCCTGATGGCGGTGATGGCGGTGACGGTGGTGATGTTTATATCCAAGCCGATGAAAACCTAAATACCCTGATTGATTACCGTTTCCAGCGCTTCTACGAAGCTGAGCGTGGTGAAAACGGTCGCGGTGGTAACTGTACAGGTAAGCGTGGTAAAGACATCGTTCTTCGTGTACCTGTGGGTACGCGCGCTGTGGATATCCACACAAATGAAATCGTGGCGGAAGTTGCTGAACACGGTAAGAAAGTGATGATCGCAAAAGGCGGTTGGCACGGTCTAGGTAACACGCGTTTCAAATCTTCAGTAAACCGCGCGCCTCGTCAGAGAACATTGGGTACAAAAGGTGAAGTACGCGAAATTCGCCTTGAGCTATTGCTTCTTGCTGATGTGGGTATGCTTGGTCTACCTAATGCCGGTAAATCAACCTTTATCCGCGCAGTATCAGCAGCAAAGCCGAAAGTCGCTGATTACCCATTCACGACTTTGATCCCAAGCTTGGGTGTCGTAAGTGTCGTACCAGAGAAAAGTTTTGTTGTTGCAGACATCCCTGGTTTGATCGAGGGTGCAGCAGATGGCGCTGGCCTTGGTATTCGATTCTTGAAGCACTTAGAGCGTTGTCGAGTGTTGCTGCACATGATCGATATTATGCCAATTGATCAGTCCGATCCGGTGCAAAATGCATTGACGATCATTGATGAATTAGAACAATACAGCGAAAAACTGGCAAGTAAGCCGCGCTGGTTAGTGTTCAACAAAGTTGATCTAATGCCTGAAGAAGAAGCGAATGAGAAGATCCAAGAAATCTTAGACGCACTAGGTTGGGAAGACGAGCACTTTAAGATCTCGGCGATCAATCGTAACGGTACTAAAGAGCTTTGTTACAAACTGGCTGACTTTATGGATAACCTACCTCGCGAAGAGGAAGAAGTGGCTGAAGAAGATAAAGTTAACTTCATGTGGGATGATTACCATAAAGATGCGATGGCGGGTAAAGACGTTATCACTGAAGATGACGACGACGATTGGGATGACTGGGACGATGAAGAAGATGACGGTCACGTTGTCTACGTTCGTGACTAATCAGAACGGTCAAACAATGCCTGTTTGCCTATAATTCATTAAGCCGCAATTATTTATTGCGGCTTTTTTTGTATCTAAATCATATTTAGGTGATGTGATTTACGGCACAATAACTGATACGTCGTGTTTTTTTGAGGGTTAGTTTGGCCCTCGCGCGTATGAATGAGTAACACCCTAAAAGGAATTAGACTTATTTATGACTCTAGAAACCATACCGCCTAGAGAGTTGGCGGTATCTACTCAACGATCGATTTCTCGTCTTGTCGCCCAAGCCGGACAAATGCTACTTGCTCATGGTGCTGAAAGTACTCTTGTGAGCGATATTATGCGTCGTATTGGCCTTGCTTGTGGGGTGAATGAAGTTGCGGTAGCACTATCAGCTAATGCATTGGTTGTGACGACGGTAATGGATGGGCATTGCATCACCACCACCCGAAGCTGCGCTGATCGTGGCATCAATATGCGCGTTATTACGCAAATTCAACGAATCTGTATCATGATGGAACGTGGTTTGCTCGATTCAACCATGGCGCAGAAAAAGCTGAACGCTATCAGTCCAGAGCGTTATAACCGCTGGTTGGTGGTGTTTATGATTGGCTTGTCTTGTGCGGCATTCAGTCATCTAGCTGGTGGTGATTGGGGAGTCTTCATCATGACCTTTTTAGCTTCAGCTGGTGGCATGATCGTTCGCCAAGAAATTGGTCATCGTCATTTCAACCCTCTATTGAACTTTGCTGCGACCGCTTTTGTGACTACCTTAATTTCAGCACAGGCGGAAATTTACCAAATCGGTAATCTACCTACCGTAGCAATGGCATCGTCGGTATTAATGCTTGTACCTGGTTTCCCACTCATTAACTCTGTCGCAGATATGTTGAAAGGCCACATTAATATGGGGATTGCTCGATTTTTGATGGCTAGTTTACTAACGTTGGCGACATGTTTGGGGATCGTTGCTGCGATGAGTGTAACTGGAATTTGGGGGTGGGCTATCTAATGAGTTTATTTGATTTGATGTTTGGCCTTTTGAATGACATGTTTTTTGCGGCGATTCCCGCCGTAGGATTTGCATTGGTTTTTAACGTACCACAAAGAGCTTTAGTGTATTGCGCTGTTGGTGGCGCGATTGGTCATGGTAGCCGCTACTTGATGATGCAGTTTGGCATTCCTATTGAGTGGGCAACCTTTTTTGCTGCGACGTTAGTTGGGATGATTGGTGTGTACTGGTCTCACCGTTTTCTCGCGCATCCAAAAGTGTTTACTGTGGCTGCTTTGATCCCGATGGTGCCGGGTGTGTTTGCGTACAAAGCAATGATCGCTATGGTAGAGATCAATCATGTTGGCTACTCACCCGAGCTTGTCGCAACCTGTATGGAAAACTTTCTTAAGGCCATGTTTATTATTGCAGGTTTAGCTGTTGGTCTTGCGGTTCCAGGGCTGTTATTCTATCGCCGCAGACCAATTGTATAAGGACCTAACATGATCATTAGTATGATTGCCGCGATGGCCGACAATCGCATCATTGGCAAAGACAATCAAATGCCTTGGCATCTTCCCGCCGATTTTGCTTGGTTTAAGCGTTGTACCATGGGAAAACCGGTTGTGATGGGACGCAAAACCTATGAGTCTATTGGTCGCCCTTTACCTGGTCGCTTGAATATTGTTATCAGCCGTGATGAGACACTAAAGATCGAAGGCGTCACTACCGTAACATCGATTGAGCAAGCTTTGGACGTGGCTGGTGACGTGGAAGAAGTGATGATCATTGGTGGTGGTGCGATTTACGCATCTTGTCTGCCTATGGCCAATAAACTGTATGTAACACACATTGAAGCGGCCATTGATGGTGATACTCAGTTCCCAGATTGGGGAGACGAGTTTAAGGAAACTTACTCAGAAATGTATCAAGCCGATGAGAAGAACGCCTACAACATGCGTTTTACGGTGTTAGAGAAGTAATTCGAGATTAAAACGGGGTAATGCCGTTCGTATAGCAGCGAGCGGTCATCCCAACCTACCGTCATCCTGAAAAGCGACGAACGAGCGAGGTTCAGGATCCTCTATACGAGTACTTTGTTGTCAAAGGTATTTCTATCTATTCGCAGCGCGAGGATATTAGATTCCTAGTCTCGTTAAGGCTCGTTGGAATGACCCTACAGGAGGTGTTAAGTGACAGGTATTCCTCCTACTATGGATTATCGACTGTTATTCAGTGTTTAACTTAACGCATCCTGAGTAAAAATTTTCTTATCTTCCCAACGGATCATGGTCAGGCTTCCGCCCCAAACGCAGCCAGTATCTAGCCCGATGACTTCGTTGTTCATATAGCCTTGTAGTGCAGCCCAGTGCCCAAAGAGCACCGCTTTGTTTAAGTGGATACGTTTAGGCACATCAAACCATGGAATAAGTTCGTTACCGGAAACTTGTTGCGGTGGCAATTTACAATCCATATCCAAACGACCATTAGGGAAACAAAAGCGCATCCGCGTAAAAGCATTGATAATATAACGGTATCGGTCCAAACCTTGTAGAGAGTCATCCCAGGAATCAGGTTGATTGCTGTACATGTTTTTTAATAGCCAAGGCAGCTCTTCACTTTGGATGATGCGCTCAACTTCTCGGGCACACTTTCTCGCTGTTTTTAGATTCCACTGCGGTGATATGCCAGCGTGACACATCACGAACTCGTCATGCTCGGCCATTAGAGGTTGCTGAGCTAGCCATGTCAGTAATTCCTCTTTGTCAGGGGCCGTGAAAATAGGTGCGGTTCTATCTTTGTCTTTGACCTTTTTTATCCCGTGAGCCACTGCGAGAAGGTGAAGATCGTGATTACCAAGCACCACGATTGCGCTTGCGCCAAGTGACTTCACAAAGCGTAACGTTTCTAGTGATTTAGGCCCTCTGGCGACCAAATCACCAGCAAGCCAAAGTTGGTCTTTTTTCGCAGAGAAAGATACTTTTTCTAGTAGTCGCTGCAATTCATCAAAACAGCCTTGGATGTCACCAACAATATAGGTAGCCACTGAATCTCCAATTTACTAATTTAAAACATTTGGAACAGCCAAGCGAAATGGTTCGATTTCGGTGATGAACTCTTGCCCTTTCTCATCCAGCATTTTGTAGTGTCCTTGCATAACGCCGACAGGGGTTTCTAACGCGGTTCCGCTACTGTACGTGTATTCATCATTGCTTGGAATAAAGGGCTGCTGGCCTACCACTCCGTCACCTTCAACCGTCATTTGCTTGCCATTCGAGTCTGTGATTAGCCAGCGGCGGCTCACTAACTGTACGGTTTGCTGGCTAAGGTTTTTGATGGTGATGATATAAGCGAAAACGTAGCGTTGTAGCTCTGGGTTGGACTGTTCTTCGATGTATTTGGTGTGAACTTGAATTTTGATGCAAGGTTGAATGACGTCCATGTGCACTCCTCAGAAACGTAATATCCCAATAATAATAAGCCAAACCTACAAGGGTTTGGCTCATTGTTTGAGTTCTTAGTGCTGCGGGTTATCCGCAAGCCAGTTCGCCATTGCGACGAATTGTTCTAGCGTCAGGTTCTCTGGACGCATGCTTGGGTTAACACCTAGTTCTTCTAGTACTTCTGTGCTTAACAACGATTTGTAGCAGTTACGAACTGTTTTACGACGTTGGTTAAAGCCTTCACGACAAACGCGATCGAGCAAACGCAGATCTTTCGCCGGGCATGGCAGCTCTTCGTAAGGTACTAAACGAACAACGGCAGAATCCACTTTCGGTGGTGGAACGAATGCCGTTGGCGGTACTTCCAGTACCGGTACCACTTTACAGTAGTACTGAGCCATTACCGTTAAACGGCCGTAAGCTTTGCTGCCAGGGCCGGCGGCTAAGCGGTTTACCACTTCTTTTTGCAACATAAAGTGCATGTCTTGAATGTCTTTATGGAACTCAAAAAGGTGGAACATCAATGGTGTAGAGATGTTGTACGGCAAGTTACCAAAAATGCGCAGCTTGTTGTTTGGCTTCACTAGTTGAGTGAAGTCAAAACGCATAGCGTCACCCTCATGGATGGTCAACTTATCTGCCAGTTCAGGGTGAGTACGTAGGCGTTCCGCCAGATCGCGGTCTAATTCGATAACTGTGAACTTATCTACTTCACGACCTACTGGCTCAGTAATTGCTCCAAGACCAGGACCGATTTCAACCAGGTTTTGACCTGGTTTTGGGTTAATCGCTGATACGATTCCATCAATAATGTATGGATCGTTCAGGAAGTTTTGACCAAAACGTTTACGCGCTTTGTGTCCTAAATGGACATCATTTCTCATTGTTTCTTCTCTACCAAATCTATCGCATGCGTGAGCGCTGTTCGGAAACTCCCTGTATCCGCTTGACCTGTCCCTGCCAGATCTAATGCAGTACCGTGGTCCACCGATGTTCTAATAAAAGGTAGACCAAGAGTAATGTTTACTGAACGACCAAAGCCTTTGTATTTTAATACTGGCAACACTTGATCATGGTACATGCCTAAAACAGCATCAGCATCATTTAAATATTTTTCATTGAAAATGGTATCAGCCGGCAGAGGGCCGATCAGGTTGATACCTTTTTCTTGTCGAATTTTTTCCAGTGTCGGAGTGATGGTTTCGATCTCTTCACGACCTAAGCAGCCATCTTCGCCAGCATGAGGGTTAAGCCCGCAAACGTAGATGTTTGGTTGTGCGATAGCAAACTTTTCTACAAGGTCTTTATGAAGAATATCGATGATTTTTTCTAATCGCTCTTCGGTGACAGCTTTGGACACATAAGCTAAAGGAATATGTGTTGTAACCAGCGCCACGCGTAGTCCTTCCGTTGCTAGCATCATTACGACTAGCGGCGTTTGTGACTTCTCGGCGAAAAATTCAGTATGACCACTGAATGCAACACCTGCGCGATTAATCACCCCCTTATGAACAGGGCCGGTGACAATAGCATCAAATTCATCATTCATACAGCCTAAAGCCGCTCTTTCTAGCGTTTTTAGTACATAGTGGCCATTCGCTTCATTGAGCTCGCCTGCGACCGCAGGTTCCGATATTTGGATATGGTCAACGATAAGCGTGCCCGCTTTTTGTGCTTTAGGTGCTTCTTCTGGATTGTAATCAGACAGTTGGACTTCGATGCCAAGCTGCTTGGCTCGCTCCGTCAGCATATTCTTATCGGCACAGACGACAATTTGGTGCGCCCAATCTTCTTTCGATAGGGCAAGCACTAAGTCTGGGCCGATACCCGCAGGTTCCCCTGCGGTTACGACAATTCTACGAATTGTATTAGTTGTCATTGTTGTCATCCACGATTTCAACAAACGCACTTGCGCGTAGCTCTTGCATCCATGCGCCCGCTTCTTCATTAAATTTACGGTTAAATAGAATACGGTAAGCTTTGTTCTTCATCGCTGAGTCAGTACGGTCAACTTGGCGACGATCCAACACTTCAACGATATGCCAGCCGTGAACGGTTTTGAACGGTTCGCTGATTGAGCCAACTGGCAGAGTTTCTACTTGGTGCTTGAATTCTGGCACGTAAAGATCTGGTGTTTGATAACCTAGTTCACCGTCTTGTGCTGCCGAGCCAGGATCTTGACTGTATTGTGTTGCCAATTGAGCGAACGTTGCTTCACCGGCTTTGATGCGGCGTACAAATTCATTCAGTTGCTTCTTCGCCCCTTCGTCGCTCAGAATCACTGTTGGTTTAATCAAAATATGACGCGCATTTACTTCCGTTACCGAAACCGTTTCTAGGCCTTTTACATCCTCTATTTTTAGGATGTGGAAACCAACGCCACTACGGAATGGACCAATAATGCTGCCTTTATTTTGCATCTTGATCTGATCAGCAAAGATGGTTGGCATCTCTTCTTTACGCATCCAGCCCCAATCACCACCTTGTAAAGCTTTAGGACCTTTAGAGTAGGTGTAGGCCATCTCCGTAAAATCTGCACCTTCGTTTAGCTTTTTCGCGAGCGCTTTAGCTTCTGCTTCTACAGCAGATTTTTCTTTATCGTCAGAGAAGCGCAGTTGAATGTGTCCAATTTTGTATTGAACAGTCGCATTGGTTTCTTGTGATAGTTGCTCAGCAAGGCTATCTACCTCTGCTGGAAGGATATTAATACGGCGACGAACCAGTGCATTGCGGGCTTCTGATGCGGCGATTTCCTTACGAATTTGTTCGCGGAATTCTGGGTAACTTAAACCTTCACTTTCTACAGAAGCAGCGAGTTGTTCTACTGTTTGCTCATTATTACGTGCGATCTCCGCAATCGCTTGGTTTAAACGGTTGTCGTCAATACGTACACCGATACGGTCTGCTTCTTGGCCTTGCAACGTGTCAATAATCAGCTTTTCAACAACTTGTTCTGTTAACACGCTAGCAGAAGGTAAGCTTTTTCCGCTTTGACGTGCGTTGGCTTGCAGCGTTTTCATCGCTGTTTCGATGTCGCTTTGTAGAATTACACCGTCGTTCACGATGACCGCAACCTTATCGATCTCTACTGGTGCTGCAACCGCTCCGCAAGAGAGTAGGGTCGTGAATAAGATTGATTTCCAAATTTTCATTTAAAATTCCGTCAGTATTTTTTGAATAGGCGTCTTAAATGAATAAGACGCCTATTTCGATTAATTGTTCAGATAGAATGGGCGGCCGTACTTAATCGCGTTGTCAGAACCATCCAGTTCTTTGACTGCAGTGTCTTCACGCTGATTGGTCGCAAAGCCTTGAATACCGAAGTTAACGCTAAAGTTATTTTCGTATTCAGGTGATGCGCCAGTGCTGCCGATAGTTTGGTTTTTCCAACCAAGCAATTGGTTGGCGTAAGTCACACCAATGTACCAACAGTCAGACTGGTAACGCAGGCTCGCTAGCCATTCTAGGTCCGCATTTTCATTGAGGTCGTAGTAGTATTGACCACTTGCAGACCAGTTCGGGTTGAACTCGTAGGCCGCTACAATACCTGCTTGTGAAATGCCTTTACGAGTAATTGTGTCTAGGTTTTCGAGAATGATCGTATCTTCGATGTATTCACGCGTGACGTAACGATAGTTACCCTGAATAAAGCCACCGTTAAATTGGTACTCTAAGGTACTGTTCGCCAACTGCATGGAGCTCAAATCGATATCGTATTGAATTCCACCGTGATAGAACAAGTAATCGTTGTAGTTGAAATCGGCTTCAATCGCCCATGATGAATAGTTGGTGGTCTCATCCGGAAGATTTGGGCTGTTGCTCAGTTTGGTCTTTTTATCGAAGTAGTAAATCTGACCAAATGAAACGTTAAGACGCTCTTTATAGTCATCATCAAAGAAGCGAGTACTCGCACCGTAGCTTAACTGGTTCGCCGAGGCGATTTTATCAATGCCACTGTACTTACGACTGCGGAATAGCCCGTAGTAGTCGGTTTGTAGCAAGGTGGTATCGTAGTTGTAGATGTTGGTTTGATCTTCTTCAGGTACGTACAAGTACTGCAGCTGAGGCTCCAGTGTTTGTGTGTAGCCCTTGATCCAGCTTGTATCTCGCTCTAAGTAAAGTTGCGCATGCGTACGGAACTCAGGAATAACACGAGAAACTTCATCATCCAACTGGTTTTGCAAGTTTACATCTGTCAAACCCGTTAAGTCTTGAGAGTAATACGTAGAGAGCACACGCGCTTCTGTTGTCCACGTTGCCCATGAGTTTGAGAGTGGTAATGTAAGCCCTGGTTCAATGTGAACACGGGTCGCATTTGGTCGCGCAGCATCGCTGGTATCGAAGCGGCTGACTTGGCTCTTCACGTCAAAGTTAAGGTAATCTCCCCACAACGGCGTGTAGTAGTTCAAGTCTAACTGAGGAAGCAGGCGATAAGGGCGGTTCTCTTCTTTCAATAAGATTTGGAAGTCACGAACGGTTAACGAGGCATCCCAGAAGTCAGAACGATATTGTACTTGTCCTTCTTGGACCAGTTGACCATCTTCACGGTTACCAATGTCGGAGTCGAGATCGAGGAAGTAATCAATATCACTCACTTTTGAGTAATCGACTTTGACTATCCACTGTTTATTGATGATACCGTCGTGTTTAACTTGGTAGCCCCAACGAGACTCGTCCTGATATTTGCGATCACTATTGAGGTATTCGCCTTTGATTTCCCCATTTCCCCAACCATCTGTTAGATAGCGGAAATCAGTATCGAGTTTTGTACCACGTTGCTGCATATAGAGCGTGGTGAGTGTCATGTCATATTGAGGCGCGATGTTCCAATAGAATGGCACCTCGACTTCCATACCATCACTAGAACCGTACGATAAAGAAGGGAAGAGGAAACCCGTTTTACGCGTATCTCCAATTGGCATGGTTAGATACGGCACATAGAAAACAGGCACATCTAACACTTCAAATCGAGGGTGGTGCAGCGTCGCTGTCTCTTCATCTTGGTCAACATCGATGCCTGACGCAACCAATCGCCATGAATTATCGCCTTGAGGGCACGATGTGATAGAGCCGTCTTCGAGTTCATAAACCGACTGACCTGTGCGAGCGATATAGGCTGCAGTGCCTCGGCCTTGTTGGCAAAGGAACTGATAATCGGTGTTCTCAAGTGAAAACGTATCTTGATTAATGTCGTTAGTAACACGATCAGATCGAGCTTTGACTTGGCCGTCATTGAAAGTCACGTTGCCTTCGGCAACCACGACGTTGTCTTGTTGGTGCAGCGTTACGCTATCTGCGGTAATTTTCTTCTGGCCTTGGGTGACTTGTACATTACCTGAGTACTGAGCTTTGTCACCATTGATGGCTTGCAGGGTGTCAGCTTCTACCACTACTGGGGTATTAAGAGCGTCCTCCTCGCCACTTGTATCGACCAAACATTGATCTGTGGCGGGCATTTCCTGCACACTATCATGGATATTCGCTTCAGCTTGAGTGGTGGGTACAAACAAGGCGGTGCTGATAGAGGCCGCTAAAAATGTGCGGGAGAAATGTTGCATTGAATTGAACTTTCCTGTGTCACTACTACTCGATGGCTATAGGGCTTGTTGTACCCTAGCGTAATAGCCAAATGAATCAACTATAGTCGCATTTATCCCAGCGTATTGATTCACTGTGGCATAATGACGACAAAATAGCTGCAAAGATAAGCAGGCGAAATGGCCTAGCCGAAATAAAACTAATTCCATTATCATAAAGGAAATCGTTGCATCCGGCACTATAAGACCGCCGTCGTCGATAAAAATTCATTGATAGAGAACACATAATGCATATTTTTGGCAAAATTCTGGGTGCCTTTTTTGGCTTGTTACTTGGCGGGCCGCTAGGTTTACTCTTTGGCTTATTTATTGGCCATCAATTCGATAAAGCACGTCGCTTGAGTCAAGCCGGGTTCTCTACTGGCGGCTTTGGAAAAGGGCCAAGTCAAGCTCAGCGCCAAGAAGAGTTTTTTAAAGCGGCGTTTGCGGTAATGGGACATGTGGCAAAAGCGAAAGGCCAAGTCACCAAAGAGGAAATCCAACTGGCTTCAGCCATGATGGACCGCATGAATTTGCATGGCGAACAGCGTCGCGCAGCGCAAGACGCGTTTCGTGAAGGTAAAGACAGCGACTTTCCGTTAGAAGATGTTCTTGTTCGTGTGAAAATTTCGACAGCTGGTCGCTTTGACTTGTTGCAATTTTTCTTAGAGCTGCAAATCTCGGCGGCCTTTGCCGATGGATCGATCCACCCGAGTGAACGAAATGTACTACACAAGATTGCACGTGGTTTGGATTTCTCTTCTGAGCAATTAGAGCGTCGTTTGCAAATGCAAGAAGCCGCATTTCGTTTCCAAAGCCAGGGCGGTTTTCATGGTCAGCACCAAGGCCAATCTTCAGGTGGTAGCTGGCAACAAGCTTCACAAGCGGATCAGTTGGCCGACGCGTACAAAATTCTGGATGTGTCTTCAGATGCAGACAGTAAAACCGTCAAGCGTGCTTATCGTAAATTGATGAACGAGCATCACCCGGACAAATTGATGGCTAAAGGTTTACCACCAGAGATGATGAACGTCGCGAAAGAGAAATCTCAAGAGATTCAAAACGCTTACGATCTTATTAAGAAGGTTAAAGGCTTTAAGTAGTCGGACGTTTTCTATCAAACATTTGGATGTAAAAAAGGGCACTCAGTGCCCTTTTTCATGTCTTAGTCTTTGAGTTGCCTGTGTCTTTAGCTTTTGGCCTATCATGTCCCTAATGCTAATTGACCTCACATCCCCCCAGTTTAGTTGGCTTGATTCAAGTCCCAATCGTATTCGTATTTCACTTTGCCAGAGAAGTTTTTGTATTGCGGAGCATACTTTGCGATGTGTTTGAAGATTTGTTTTTCTCCACCAAAGTCCGTTGCAAACCAATCATAAATAGAAGACAGCTGTGCCGTGTTACCTTGGATAGATACGCCTTTGCTGCTGTTGATAAATGTTTTGGCGGCACTATCCAGTAGAGCTTGCGTGTTGTCAGCAGTGAATGCTTGAGATTGCAGATTAGGGCATCCTAGGCTGGCACAGTTAACCGCGTAATGCGTTCTTGGGTCATTCCAAATTGGACGCAAAATTCGATGTTCAATATCGTTTAAAGTTAGATCCTTCCCATTGACCACGACCACATCGTCTCCCCAAGGACCAAAGCTAAATAAACCACCTAGCTTGGTGATTGATTCGACTGGATAGTTATCCAAAATAAGATCTACCGTGATGGCGTTGTAAAGGTTTACCCAATAGGCATATTGCTCTGCTTGGTTGTATTGTAGAGGGTCTAGTTTTGCCAAACGCTGGATGTATTGTTTCAGCTTAGTTTTATCGACAGAGGAGACTTGGCTATAACGAAACAAGGTATTCTCGCCTTGTTCAACTAAATAAGTATCGAGCAGTTGTTGCCATTCTTGATGAGAAATTTGGGTTTGGTTGGCTTGATCCGATTGTTTCCAATATGGCCATAAGTCGGATTTAGGCGCGGACAATGTCGAGAAAGAAACCAGAGCACACAACAGCAATAACAGACGCTTCATAGAGATACCTTTGAATGAGATATTGTTGATAGTGTAGACCAGTTTAGTGCTTGTTTTCTTTCAGTAATCAGTGGCCTTTATTCGCTGTCATTCCGAGGAGCATAAGCGATATCAGGAATCTAATACCCACAAACTCTTGAGTAAAGACAGTATGAATCTGTACAGTGCGCTCTGGTAGTCGATCCTGAATCACGTTCCTTCGTCGCTGTTCAGGATGACGAATTTCAACAGAGGCGTTCGGTATTCTGTAAGCAAAGCGATATGAGATCAGTCACCCAAAACAAATCAAGGGCCGACAATTGCCAGCCCTTGATTTGTGTATTTACTAACGCGTCTTAACGCAAGAAGCTTGGAATATTCGCTTCGTACTCAGCAATCTTATCTTCGTGTTGAAGGGTTAGGCCAATGTTGTCCAAACCGTTTAGCAAGCAATGACGACGGAACGAATCGATTTCAAAACCATATTCTTTGCCGTTGGCACGAACGACATTCGCTTCTAGGTCGACCTCGACTTCTGCACCTTCATTTGCCTCAACAAACTGGAAGATTTCATCCACTTCTTGTTCAGTCAAACGAACTGGCACCATTTGGTTGTTGATCGAGTTGCCGTAAAAAATATCGGCAAAGCTTGGTGCGATCATCGCTTTGATGCCGTAATCCGCTAGTGCCCACGGTGCGTGCTCACGAGATGAGCCACAGCCGAAGTTTTCACGAGCCAGCAAGATAGACGCGCCTTGGTAGCGAGGTGCGTTCATCACGAACTCTGGATTTGGCTGTTCGCCAGCATCGTCTAGGAAGCGCCAGTCATGGAATAGGTGCTTACCAAACCCTAGGCGGGAGACCTTTTGTAGGAACTGCTTTGGAATGATGGCATCAGTATCAACGTTCGCTGCATCTAGAGGAACAACTAAGCCTGTGTGTTGTTTAAAGCCTGACATTGGTTTGCTCCTTAGTCTAGTTCACGAATATCTACAAAGTGACCAGCAATTGCTGCTGCCGCTGCCATCGCAGGGCTCACTAGGTGGGTACGGCCATCACGACCTTGGCGGCCTTCAAAGTTACGGTTTGAAGTAGACGCACAACGTTCATGTGGGCCCAAACGGTCATTGTTCATTGCTAGACACATCGAGCAACCTGGTAGGCGCCACTCAAAGCCCGCTTCTTTAAAGATAACGTCCAAGCCTTCCGCTTCTGCTTGCGCTTTTACTTGCTCAGAGCCAGGAACGATCAGCGCTTGAACGTGAGGCGCGACTTTGCGACCTTTCGCTACTTCAGCGGCTGCGCGCATGTCTTCGATACGTGAGTTAGTACAAGAACCAACGAAGACTTTATCGACGTTGTAATCAGACAATGACTTGCCTGCCTCTAGGCCCATGTAAGCCAATGCTTTTTCTGCCGATGCTTTTTCTACTGGGTCGGCAAAGCTTTCTGGTGCTGGGATAGGTTGGTCTACCGCGATCACTTGGCCTGGGTTAGTACCCCAAGTGACTTGTGGTCTGATATCCGCTGCGTTTAGTGTCACGACTGCATCAAACTGAGCATCATCGTCCGTTTTTAATGTCTTCCAGTATTCTACTGCTGCATCAAAGTCGGCACCTTGAGGTGAGAATTTACGGCCTTTGATGTATTCGAACGTGGTTTCATCTGGCGCAATCAAACCGGCTTTCGCTCCTAGCTCAATCGCCATGTTACATACGGTCATGCGGCCTTCCATTGAAAGGTTTGTGATCGCTTCACCACAGAATTCAACCACGTAACCTGTACCACCCGCTGCTGTCGTTTCACCGATGATGGCTAGCACGATATCTTTCGCCGTGATGCCCGGATCCACTTTGCCTTTTACTTCGATCTTCATCGTTTTTGCGCGCGCTTGTTTTAGCGTTTGAGTTGCTAATACGTGCTCAACTTCAGATGTACCAATACCAAAAGCGAGAGAACCGAACGCACCGTGTGTAGCCGTGTGCGAGTCACCACAAACAATGGTCATTCCCGGTAGGGTAATACCAAGCTCTGGGCCCATAACGTGCACAATACCTTGGTATTTGTGGTTAATGTCGTAAAGCGTAACACCAAACTCTTCACAGTTTTTCGATAGCGTTTCCATCTGGATACGTGCCATCTCACCGGATGCGTTGATGTCTTTGGTGGTTGTTGAAACGTTGTGGTCCATGGTGGCAAAAGTTTTGCTGACCTGACGCACTTTACGACCTTTTTCACGCAAGCCGTCAAATGCTTGCGGAGACGTCACTTCATGTACCAAGTGACGGTCGATGTACAAGATTGGGTTTTCCCCTTCTGCTGCGACGGCAACGTGTGCGTCGTAGACTTTTTCGTATAATGTTTTGCCCATTGTTTGCTTCCTTTCCTCGTCGCCTTTGCCGCAATAACTGCGTTAGCGGCACCCATTTATCCAGTTATTTAGCGAACTAAACGCCTTAATATAAATGGGCTTGCTGCCTTGCTATTGCACCAATGACTTAGAGGAAAGCCATTGGTTGACCGAGGATTTAGTATTTATTATTAATCTGTTTTGTATTAAGAGTTTAAGATGTACTCAGCGATCTTATCGCCCATCTCAGACGTCGAAAGTGCTGGGTTGTCACCAGCAAGGTCACCCGTTAGTTCCCCCGCTGATAGCGCTTTTGAAACTGCCGTTTCGATGTCTTGTGCCGCCGTTTCCTCACCTAGGCTATAACGTAGCATCAGTGCCGCAGACAGGATTTGTGCCACTGGGTTAGCGATGTTCTTACCTGCGATATCTGGTGCACTGCCGCCTGCTGGCTCGTACAGACCGAATTTGCTTTCGTTTAGACTTGCTGACGGCAACATGCCCATAGAGCCAGTGATCATCGCGCACTCATCAGAAATGATGTCGCCGAAGATGTTTGAACACAGCATCACGTCGAACTGTGCTGGGTCTTTGATAAGCTGCATAGTCGCGTTATCAATGTACATGTGTGACAACTCGACATCTGGGTAGTCTTTTGCGGTTTCTTCGACTACTTCACGCCATAAGATAGAGCTTTGTAGAACGTTCGCTTTGTCGATAGAGCACACTTTCTTGCGACGTAGACGAGCAGATTCAAAAGCGATTTTTGCAATACGTTCGATCTCAAAGCGGTGGTACACCTCAGTATCAAATGCTTTTTCTGTTGCGCCTTCACCTTCACGACCTTTCGGTTGGCCGAAGTAGATACCACCCGTCAGTTCACGGACTACCACGATGTCAAAGCCGCGACCCGAGATGTCTGCACGTAGCGGTGAGAAAGCTTCAAGACCTGAGTGAATTTGCGCTGGACGTAAGTTACAGAACAGTTGGAAGTGTTTGCGTAGTGGCAGTAGGGCACCGCGTTCAGGTTGGTCATTTGGTGGTAAGTGCTCCCACTTAGGGCCGCCAACCGAGCCGAATAGGACTGCATCAGACTCTTCACATGCTTTTATTGTGCTCTCTGGAAGTGGGCAACCGTGATTGTCGATCGCGATACCACCTACATCATGCTCGTCACGCTCAAACGCAATACCATGTTTCTTTTCGATTGCATCCAATACTTTATGTGCCTGCGCCATTACTTCCGGGCCAATGCCGTCACCGGGTAGGACGGCAATTTTGTACGATTTGTCTGTCATGTTAATCCTTTAAGTTTTCTAATTTTGAGCTTAATTATTTCAACGAGCGTGTTCTTTCCTGAGCCGTGTAGCCCGGTTGTTATTACACAGTCGCAATCTTTTTCTGCTTCATTTCTTCGATTTTATCTGCACGATGAATGCTGTTAATAACGTGCAATAATGCTTGGCCGGAAGCCTCAACGATGTCGGTGGAAACACCCGTACCGTGGTATTTGCGACCTTTGTAGTTGGCAATGATGTCTGCTTGACCCAAACCATCTTCACCTTCACCTTTCGCGGTTAGGTCGAATTTATCCAGAACGATGTCGTAGCCTGTCACGCGGTAGATACATTGGTATAGCGCATCAACTGGGCCATTACCGACCGCTGCTTCACACATTTCTTCATCACCGCATTGCATTTTGATGCTGGTGGTAGCCATTACGCTGCCAGACTGCACGCTTAGGTAGCTCAATTTGTAGAAGTCATCTTCTTCACGCAAGTTCGAGAAGTGCATTAGGGCTTCTAGGTCGTAATCGAACACTTGGCCTTTGCGATCAGCAAGTTTCAAGAAATCCGCATACAGCGCGTCTAGATTGTACTCGTCTTCGTTGTAACCCATGGTATCCATATGGCTCTTCACGGCAGCGCGACCGCTGCGGCTGGTTAGGTTCAGAGCTTGGTTTTTTAGGCCAATAGACTCAGGGGTCATGATTTCGTAGGTATTCTTATTCTTCAACATGCCATCTTGGTGGATGCCTGAAGAGTGGCTAAACGCATTTGCACCCACAATTGCTTTGTTGCTTTGAATAGGCATATTGCATAGCTGGCTAACCAACTTACTGGTGCGGTGAATTTCATCATGCTTAATGCCAGTGTGAACGCCCAAAAACTCTTGACGAGTCTTGATGATCATTGCGATCTCTTCAAGTGAACAGTTACCCGCTCGCTCTCCAATGCCATTGATCGTGCCTTCTATCTGACGTGCGCCAGCTTGAACGGCGGCAATAGAGTTGGCAACTGACATCCCCAAATCGTCGTGACAGTGAACGGAGATGATCGCTTTATCAATGTTCGGAACGCGGTTAAATAGGGTTTCAATAATCCCACCAAACTCACTTGGTACGGTGTAGCCAACGGTATCTGGAATGTTGATTGTACTCGCACCTGCATTGATGGCGGCTTCTACCATGCGACATAGGTTGTCGATTGGAGTACGACCAGCATCTTCACAAGAAAACTCGACATCATCAGTGTAGTTACGTGCATGTTTAACGGCGTTGACTGCCATTTCTAGTACATCGTCGTAGCTGCGGCGTAGTTTGTCTTCTACGTGAATGGTGGAAGTGGCTAAAAACGTGTGAATACGGAATTGGTCAGCCACTTTTAATGCTTCAGCGGCAGCATCAATGTCTTTCGCAACGGCACGCGAAAGGGCACAAACTCGACTGTTTTTTATGTTTTTTGCGATGGTTTGTACAGACTCGAAATCACCTGGTGAAGAGATTGGGAAGCCAGCTTCGATAACATCAACGCCGAGTCTTTCCAGCGCATAGGCAATCTGCAGTTTTTCTTTAACCGTCAAGCTTGCTGACAACGCTTGCTCGCCATCACGCAATGTGGTGTCGAATATAATGACCTGATCGTTCATGTTTGCTTCCTTCCTGATTTCTGCACTTTTGCGCAAGTGAATCGTTTACTTCCAGTATTTAGATATAAAAAAACCCGCATTCTCATGCGGGTTCTTAGAAATTGGTGTGGTTATTTTTCTTCCACAGCCTACCCGCGCGAACTGGTCACGATCAGGAGGAGGCTAAGCAGGATAGAAAAATGCGCTGACATAGTTGTTAAGCTTTCCACATAATTAAGTTAACAAATTAGTACCGCACTCCATGAAGCGCGTCAACCCTAAAGTCGATTTTTTATTCATATCGGATGAGTCTTTTCGTTTGCTTGAAAAAAATGATGCACTAAGTGAAACGACATGATGCGATAGAAACGTGCTAGAAGAAGTAAGTTCTCATCAAGTTTGCGACGTTTCATTACCAAAACAAGCATCGGGATTGCGACTTTTCACACAAAGGTCCGAATTGTTTGGCAAAAGTTTTGAATGACCATTTATAGTAGTGCAGTTGCACTAGGTAAAAGAAATAAGGGTTAGGGAAAGAATGAGGTTAACAAAACAATTTGGACGTTCAGCCATAGTATTTACTCTGGTCAGCTTGTCGGGTTGTCAGCTGTTTCAATCGCAGACCTATGTGGAAGTGGCTTCCCCCGTTGTTATGAATGATCACTCGCAGAGCGTCATGGTTATCAATGATCAAATGGATCGATTTTTGAGTTATGAGGGACGCGAATCGTTCTTGAATCAGATGCTTGTTGCCCTTGAGTCTGACAGCCGAAATAAGTTCAAAGGTAAAGATCCGGAAACGTATTCTTGGTGGAAGATCCGCGTTCAACCTAGTGAGAAACAGCAAGCGGAAGTTTTCCGACCAACCACTGAAGGTGTCGATACTTCAAACCCAGTAGAGTTTATGGATGTTTCTTACCGCTCTAAGACCACATTAAACCTACGCTCTAAACCGAGTCTTGAAGGGGCAAAGCTTGGCGTATTATCGAAAGGGGAAGTCTTTAATGTGCTAGCAAAAGTGGTTGATCAACCTTGGTTTCTCGTTGAACAGAAAGGAGTGATAAAAGGTTATGTCCATAAGGATTATGCGCGCAGCAATGTGATAAATCGTGACATTTTATCTACTCAGCCTAACCCTCTACTAGAGCCTAAATCGAGTAAAACGGAGCAAACGAGTATAGAGCATGAACTGTCGGGAAACTATACTTGCCGCTCACTGAGCTATGAGCTTACAAAAGATGGCGACATGACGACGGGCTCTTTGCGCGCCTGCCGCAAGAAGAGAAAAGTCTGGTATATAGACACCCCTCAACCGCAACCAGCAAACCCTTCTTAATGTTCTATTTTTATGGTTATGCCCAATAGATAAATTGTTGGGCACACCTTAATTTGGCCTTTGTCATTAATTGTCCAAATTCCCGTCATGCTGTTGTCACCTAAACCTCCTACTTTTCACACAAAGGCGTTGTCAAAGTAAGGAAAGGTCACATGCGAACCATAGAGACAATTACACAGCCAATTGCAACCATTGCTAAGTTTGATTTAGCGCTCTCTAGTGTTTGTCTTAAGCACCGTTTTAATCAACAAGTCGCCAATATCAGCAAAGGAGTCTCCCACAGTGGTGACGGGCATCTTTACTTGGTGTTGGGTTTATTAGCTTGGTATATAGATAAGGAGCAAGGAGTCTGGTTTTTACTGGCGGGTTTACTTGCTTTTGCTATCGAGCTACCAATTTATTGGACGCTGAAAAATAGTTTTAAGCGTCGTCGCCCTGAAGAGCTTAGTGCACTCCTTCCTGCTTTTATTACTCCCTCCGATCGCTACAGTCTTCCTTCAGGACACACTGCCGCTGCGTTTGTCATGGCGACGCTGATTGACCATTTCTATCCGAGCCTAGGCGTTGCTGCATTCTTTTGGGCAAGTTTAATCGGAACCGCGCGAATCTTATTGGGTGTGCACTTTTTTACCGATGTCATCATTGGTGCACTGCTTGGCAGTCTTTGTGGTGGATTAGCGATTGCGATGTTAGGAGGCTAATTGATGAAAATCTTGTACGGTGTTCAAGGGACAGGAAACGGACATATTGCACGCGCAAGGGCGATGAGTCATGCGTTTAAAGAGCACAATGTTGAGGTCAACTTTTTGTTTTCTGGGCGAGCGCCGGAAAAATACTTTTCAATGGAAGCATTTGGCGATTACCAGACTCGCCGAGGCTTCACCTTTATTACCGAAAAAGGCTCTGTAAACTACGCGAAAACAGCATTGAATAACAATTTGGTGCAGTTTTTCAAAGAAGTTAAGCAACTCGATCTGTCGTCCTACGATCTTATCATTAATGATTTCGAACCTGTGACTGCGTGGGCAGCGAGACAACAAAATAAGCCTTCTATTGGTATTAGCCACCAAAATGCTTTCCGTTATCCGGTGCCACTAAAGGGAGCAAGTTGGTTAGATAAATCCGTCATTGAATACTTTGCGCCTTCTCAACATCACCTTGGTTTGCATTGGCATCATTTTGATCAACCTTTGTTACCACCAATAGTGCATACCGTCGATAGCCAAGCAGAAAACGACGACTTCGTGTTGGTGTATCTGCCGTTCGAATCGATAGAAGATATCTCGGACTTATTGTTCCACTTTAATCAACAAGCGTTTATCTGTTATCACCCGGATGTGATCGAATGTGAGCAGGTAGAAAACATAGAACTGCGCCCTTTATGCCACAGCAACTTCCAGCATCATTTGCATCGCTGTAGTGGTGTCATTGCTAATGGTGGGTTTGAGCTTCCTTCAGAAGCCTTGTCTTTGGGGAAAAAATTGTTACTAAAGCCACTCGCGGGTCAATTCGAGCAGCAGAGCAATGTTGCGACCTTAGAAGATTTAGGGCTTGCGATGTCGATGGAGAGCTTAGACATTTCCGCAGTACGCCAGTGGCTAAAGGAGCAACAAGCCGAAAGTGTGAAATACCCAGATGTTGCTCAGGCTATTGTTCATTGGGTACTGCAAGGTGCATGGGATTCAAAAGCAGAGTTATCCAGACAACTGTGGGAGCAGGTTGATTTTCCAAGTTACGTGTCGAACATTTAAGTACGTTGTTCAGTACACTGTTCCTTCCATTTTTGACACGATTTTGTTGCAGCCTTTCTGTTTAGAAGGCTGCATTTTTATTCTTCCTCTCTCATTTCTATTCAGTGTGTATTTGCTGATAATTTGACTGATAAGTGCAAAATTCAATCAGAGATATAGCTGTCATCTGTTGTTCTTATTCCAACTAATAACTGAGCTAAATGCATGCTTGTGTTGACCGCCTGTCCTATCAATTTGCTAAATACGTCCTCAAAGAATGCATTTTTACGTGTTTTATAGTTTTTTATGTTTTTATCAAGTCTTTGTTATTTAATAAATAAATACCTAATTGGCTAAAATTTACTGATTAAATATCAATCTAGTTGCGAAACCGCAATCGATTAGTTGATAGTACAGTTCGAGCCGGAAGTATCCGGACGATAAATATAATAAAAAGTTAGGTTATCTATTCGTAAAATGATTCGAATCCAGCCGCCGTCTTTTGTGCGAGATGGGATTCTATTCGTTATGAATTTAATGAACAAAGTTGACGATTACAAAAGAGGCGCACTCAATGTTAGAGAAGAAAGACGCGATGAGCGCAATTGCTAGCTACCGTATGGAAAGCACTTTGCGTGGTGTAGATTTAAACCTACTGACTGTATTTGATGCTGTAATGCAAGAGCAAAATATTACTCGTGCAGCACATAACCTAGGCATGTCTCAACCGGCGGTAAGTAACGCCGTGGCACGCTTAAAAGTGATGTTTAACGACGAGCTATTCATGCGCCAAGGCCGTGGTATTCAGCCTACGCAACGAGCACGTCAACTGTTTGGTCCTATTCGCCAAGCACTGCAGCTGATTCGCAATGAACTTCCTAGCTCCGTATTCCAGCCAGAATCTTCGACTCGCTTATTCAAGCTTGCTATTTGCAGCCCTTGCGACATGCGTTTTGCTCCGAAGATCATGGCAAAAGTGAATCAACAAGCACCAAACGTTCAGCTTCACCTAGATGCAGAATTTGACCGTTTGTTGTCTGAGCGTATGCGCTACCAAGAAATTGATTTCGTGATCGACTACGCTCGTTTTGATGAGCAAGGTTTCTCAAGTACTGAAATCTTCAAAGATGAATTAGTGGTTATCGCATCAAAAACACACCCACGCATTCAAGGTGGTGTGACGGCTGAGCAACTGCTTAACGAAAAGCATGCGAAGTTATCGAAAGTGCATGGCCAACGTAGTTTCTCAGAGCAAGCGTACCGTGAACTGGATTGCCAAGCGGCGTATGAAGGTTCTAGTTTAAGCAACCTACTATACGTGGTGGGTCAATCTGAGCTTGTGACTATTGCACCACGTTGGATGGCGGAAAATGCGGTAAACAGCGATCAACTGCAAATTCTTGATTTCCCATTTGCGAACAAAGAAATCAGCGGCTTCTTAAGCTGGCATGAATCAAGCGAAAAAGATAAAGGCCACATTTGGCTGCGCGATCAACTGATGATCACTTGTGGTGAAGTCGTTGCCGCAAAATAAGATGACGTTTGGTCTTCTCGATTAGACCATATTGGTAATCATCAATTTTTACAATTCATTGGTCCCCGAGCGATTTTTGTCTCTCGGGGCTTTTTGTTTTCGTAATCAACAATCGAAACAGTAAGTTAAATAGAGTAATCATTCAGCAATTTGAGTTACGTTACGCGACGTATAAGTGATAGTTGTCTCTTATTAGTGATAAGTTTGATACTGGTCAGTTGCGTTTTAGCAAGCCGTGAGTACACTTGTTCGCTCAATTAGCTTACGCCTGTAAGCCAAAAGGTAAGTAAAAGAATGGCCAAGTTAGATTTTCATATCGTTAAACGTATTCGTGAACAAATTGCGAACGGTGGTACACGCGTTGCACTCAAGCATAAAGTGGGTGAGGAGTGGCAAGGTATTACGTGGACGCAATTTGGTCAGCAAGTTGATGCTTTATCACTTGCACTTTTGGCTCAGGGATTAGGAGTCCAAGATAAGATCGGCATTTTCTCGAACAACATGCCGCAATGGACGATCGCTGATATCGCAGCACTGCAATTACGCAGCGTGACAGTACCTATTTACCCAACCAATACTGCCGCTCAGTCGGCGTACATCATTAACAATGCAGACGTCAAAGTTCTGTTTGTTGGTGAACAGCCTCAATTTGATGCAGCCGTGAGCATTTTCGACCAGTGCGAACAGTTAGAGCTCATTGTTGCGATGTCTGATGATATAGAACTTGGCGATCATGATTTCGTTATCTCTTGGCAAGCATTTGTTGCCAAAGGCGACACTACATATCAAGTTGAATTGGATGCGCGTTTAGATCAGGCAAAAGAAGATGATCTACTCACGCTGATCTACACCTCGGGTACAACAGGGCAGCCAAAAGGCGTTATGTTGGACTACGCAAACATTGCGGCGCAATTGGAAGGGCACGATCAGCGCTTGAGCCTTTCTCAAAGTGACGTGTCATTATGTTTCCTTCCGTTGTCACACGTATTTGAGCGCGCTTGGACCTTTTATGTATTGTACAAAGGGGCGACCAACTGCTATTTGCAAGACACCATGCAAGTACGTGATGCACTGAGCCAGGTGCGACCTACCGTGATGTGTGCCGTACCGCGTTTCTATGAGAAGATCTTCTCTGCGATTCACGAGAAAGTGTCTCGCGCGCCGATTCACCGTAAGATCATGTTTACTTGGGCAGTCAACATGGGCGCAAAAATGGCCGCTTGTCATCAAGAAAAACGTCAGCCATCGCTCTTGCTGCGTAAGTCATAC
Source organism: Vibrio sp. 1401 (assembly GCF_033340295.1). Taxonomy (NCBI): domain Bacteria; kingdom Pseudomonadati; phylum Pseudomonadota; class Gammaproteobacteria; order Vibrionales; family Vibrionaceae; genus Vibrio; species Vibrio sp. 1401. The sequence continues at coordinate 41,709 of NZ_JAWOWF010000018.1, read as the reverse complement.
GCTTTGGCGGATAAGTTGGTTCTGAGCAAACTGCGTGCGCTACTTGGCGGGCAAATCAACTTTATGCCTTGTGGCGGTGCAAAGCTGGATGAAACCATCGGTCGATTCTTCCATGCGATTGGTATCAACGTTAAGTTGGGCTACGGTATGACTGAAACCACGGCGACAGTATCGTGTTGGGATGATAAATGTTTTAACCCCGACTCTATTGGTATGTCGATGCCTGGCGCACAGGTTAAGATCGGCGAAAACAACGAGATTCTGGTTCGTGGTCCAATGGTGATGCGTGGCTATTACAAAATGCCAGAAGAGACGGAAAAGACCTTTGATGAGCACGGTTTCCTAAAAACGGGCGACGCTGGTTACATTGATGAAAATGGCAACTTGTTCATCACCGACCGTATCAAAGAGTTGATGAAAACTTCAGGTGGTAAATACATCGCTCCACAAATGATTGAAGGTGCGATTGGTAAAGACCACTTTATCGAGCAAATCGCAGTCATTGCGGATACTCGTAAGTTTGTTTCTGCGCTTATCGTGCCTTGTTATGACTCGCTAGAAGAGTACGCAAAAGAGCTGAATATCAAATATCACGATCGCGTTGAGTTGATTAAGCATCACCAGGTGGTCGAAATGCTTGAGAAGCGGGTGAACGATCTTCAAAAAGAGTTGGCAAAGTTTGAACAAGTGAAGAAGTTTAAACTGTTACCAAGAGCTTTCTCTATGGATGATGGTGAGTTAACGCCAACTCAAAAACTTCGTCGTAAAGTCATCAATGACAAATACCAAGATGAAATTGAAGAAATGTATAAGGAAAAGTCGGATAAAAAGTAACTTAAGCTGACTTAGATTTTATATTGATGAAAAAATCCCCAGTGATGTGATCGCGCATTGCTGGGGATTTTTGTTTGTATTGATTTTTTCTGTTCTGCTCGTCAAATAACGCTATTTCGCACCCTATAGCTAAAACCTTATGAAATAATGTTCTTTTTTTGAGCGTTAATTTTTTAGGTTGTACTGTGAAATAGGAGATGTGTGGCTGCTATTCCTACTAACATTCTAATTACTAGTATCTTGTTTAAAAAGTAGACCAATCTCTCATTAGACCCTTTGATAATAAAACGTTACATTTGTTGGGTAACCTTGCGGGATGTTATGACGAACGCAAGACATAGCCGAAAACGTGGAAGTATTTCGATTAGGCTACGAATAAGACCTAGACTATGTAAAACCAGACCAATCCGTTGACCTTACGGTGAGGAAACTGGCTAAGGAGAGCAATTATGACAGCAATGTTGTCAGGCGCAGAGATGGTGGTTCAATCTCTGATAGAAGAGCACGTAGAGCAGATCTTTGGCTACCCAGGTGGCTCTGTTTTGGATATCTACGATGCACTGCATGCCAAAACCGATCAAATCAAACACGTACTTGTAAGGCATGAGCAAGCCGCCACTCATATGGCAGATGGTTACGCTCGAGCTACCGGTAAACCGGGTGTCGTACTTGTGTGCTCGGGGCCGGGCGCGACCAATACCATTACGGGTATTGCAACAGCGTATATGGACTCTATCCCAATGATCGTTATCTCGGGTAACGTACCGAATAGCCTAATTGGTAATGATGCTTTCCAAGAGTGTGACATCGTCGGTGTCTCCCGCCCAGTGGTCAAACACAGCTTTTTAGTAAAAAAAGCGGAAGATATTCCTGAAACAATCAAAAAAGCGTTTTATATCGCGACTACAGGTCGACCTGGTCCAGTTGTGATTGATTTGCCAAAAGATGTGATGAACCCGCAAATCAAACTGCCTTATCAATATCCAGAAACGCTTTCAATGCGTTCTTACAAGCCGACAACTTCGGGCCATAAAGGCCAGATTAAAAAAGCGCTTAAATCGCTATTAGAAGCGAAAAAACCAGTGCTTTATATCGGTGGTGGTGCGGTGATTTCTGGCGCTCATGAACATATTTTAGAGCTTTCCGACAAACTGAACCTACCCGTTGTGAGTACTTTGATGGGCTTGGGGGCATTCCCGGGTACACATAAAAACTCACTGGGCATGTTGGGTATGCACGGCACTTACGAAGCTAATATGGCAATGCATGAAGCGGATCTTATTTTTGGTATCGGTGTGCGTTTTGATGACCGTACAACCAACAACCTTGAAAAGTACTGCCCAAACGCAAAAGTGATGCATATTGATATCGATCCGTCATCGATCTCGAAAAACGTGAAAGTGGATTTGCCGATCGTAGGTTCTGCGGAAAAAGTGCTGACAACCATGCTCGGGCTGCTTGCAGAGCAAGGTAGTGGAAATGATCAAGATGCTATCACTGCATGGTGGGATGACATTCAAGTATGGCGTGACCGCAACTGCTTGTCTTATGAAACGTCTCCAGAACGAATCAAGCCACAGCAAGTAATTGAAACGCTGCACAAGCTAACTAATGGTGACGCATATGTGGCGTCTGATGTGGGCCAGCATCAGATGTTTGCGGCGCTGTACTACCCATTCAATAAGCCGCGCCGTTGGATAAACTCTGGTGGTCTTGGCACCATGGGATTTGGTCTTCCGGCTGGCATGGGCGTGAAGTTTGCCATGCCACAAGAAGAGGTCGTGGTTGTGACTGGTGACGGCAGTATTCAGATGAATATTCAAGAATTGTCGACAGCCATGCAATACGACATTCCAGTGAAGATCATCAACCTGAACAACCGATTCTTAGGCATGGTAAAACAGTGGCAAGACATTATTTATCAAGGTCGTCACTCTAATTCTTACATGAGTTCTGTTCCTGACTTTGCAGCGATTGCAGAAGCTTATGGTCACGTCGGTATTCGTATCGAAACGCCTGATCAGCTCGAAGAAGGGCTACAAAAAGCGTTGGATATGAAAGATCGTCTGGTGTTTGTGGACATCAACGTAGACGAAACCGAACACGTATACCCGATGCAAATCAAAGGTGAGGGTATGGATAAAATGTGGCTAAGCAAAACGGAGAGAACTTAATATGAGACACATTATTTCATTGCTATTGGAAAACCAACCGGGTGCGTTGTCTCGTGTTGTTGGTTTGTTCTCTCAACGTGGTTACAACATTGAATCTTTGACGGTATCACCGACTGATGATGAAACCCTGTCGCGAATGAACATTACCACGACATCTGATGAGATGCAGTTGGAACAAATTCAGAAGCAGTTACACAAATTGATCGATGTGCTGAAAGTGCAAGAAGTCACCGAGTATGAGCACATTGAGCGTGAACTGATGATGGTGAAAGTGAAAGCCAGTGGTTTTGCGCGAGCAGAAGTGAAGCGGACGGCAGACATCTTTCGTGGCCAGATTGTGGATGTCACGGCTTCCCAATACACCGTACAACTTGCGGGTACGAGTGAAAAGCTAGATGCCTTCATTCAAGCGATATCCGAAGTGACCGAAGTTGTCGAAGTTGCTCGTAGTGGTGTCGTTGGCATTGCGCGAGGAGAGCGAGCCCTCAAACCTTAACTCTCTGATTGCATATAGAAAAGCCACTTAATCTAAGTGGCTTTTTTGTTTAGAAAATAACAATTAATGATATAATTGTCGTTTTAGTAAGCATGATAGGCATCAGACGTGTGAAAGTACCTAAGCGAGTCGGCACCTTATTGGCGACAGCACTATTTTTTAGTGCACTCACTGCCGCTTACTACTATCAGAAATATCTGACGTTGTTAGAAAACAATGTTGAGAACACCGCTCAAGAAGCGTTACATCAATTGGCCTATACTGGCCGTGAATACAGCAATATTCAGGATCAAATCGAAACGATCAGTGACCTACTTGGTCACAGCCAAAGTCTGTATGAATATCTGCGCCAACCTAACCGGGTGAACCGTTCCATCTTAGAAGACATGTGGATCTCGGTCGCAATCAATCAAAAGTTGTATAAGCAAATTCGCTTTCTTGATGTTTCTGGTCGAGAAAAAGTGAGGATTAATTATGAGATTGAAACAGGCGCTGCGTTGCCCGCGATCAAATTGCAAAATAAGTCAGAGCGAGATTACTTTCAATTCGCTAAGAACTTAGACGATGGTGAAATCGCTTCGTGGGGGATAGGTTTAGAACGAGAGTATGGCGAGTTAGTCTATCCCTATAGCCCGTCACTGCGTATTTTGATGCCTATTTCGCTTAAAGGAAAGCGCGAAGGGTATCTCGTCCTTAATGTTGATATTGACTATTTATCTTCTCGACTCAACTATTCGTCAGTGCTTGATTTCCATATTGAGCTGATTAAAAGTGACGGATTTTACATTGATAGCCCTAAATCAGCTCGTTTATATGGCCATATAATTCCCGCTCGCTCTCAATTTAATTTTGGCCGGATGTACCCAAACATTTGGCGTAGTTTAAATTCAAAAGATTCGGGCTATGCTTACAATGGTTCGAATTTGGTCGCGTATCGCACCATCCAGTTTGTTTCTAGCGAACCTCTTCATCTGGTTATTGATCTTACCAATGAGCAGTTATTATCCCGAGCTCAGAGGGATATTGATGACTTAATCCAAGAAGCGTTTTTTGTTCTAAGTTTGGTGCTCGGCTTCACTTTGCCGACGGCAGCCCTTGCTCTGCATTATCGGCGTCATAGTATGGAATCGAAGTTGGCTCGAGCTGCTCTTGATGGTATGACTGCGGTGATGATCTCGGATGCTTCACATAGAATCATCATGGTTAATCAAGAGTTTGAAAATATGATGGGTTACTCAACCAAGCATGCCCAAGGTTGGAGTGCACATCATTTAATTCTCTTACCTGAAGATCTCGAAGCAAACCTGAGTATCTGGAAAACACTGAAGAGTGGACACGTATGGGAAGGGGAGATTCGTTGTCGAACTAAGTTTAATCAAGTCTTTACTGCAATAATGCGTATTCAGGCGAATTTAACCAAATCAGGTAAAGTGAGTTATTACATTACGTCGCTGGTGGATATCTCTGGGCAAAAAGAGTTAGAAGAAAAATTACGAAACCTAAGCGAAAAAGATGGCTTGACGGGGTTGTGGAACCGCCGAAAATTTGAAGAGCAATTGGCGCAATATGCGGGGATTATTGAACGCTATCCTGATAGCCCTCCTGCTTGTTTGGCGTTGTTTGATATTGACCATTTTAAACGTATTAATGACGAGCTTGGCCACGACGAAGGAGACAAGGTGATTTGTAGTGTCGCAGAAACCCTCCTAGAAGAAGTCCGCAGCACAGACTTTGTATCTCGTGTCGGTGGTGAGGAATTTGCAGTGATTATGCCGCATACAACACTAGAAGAGGCTGAAATTGTATTGAACAGGCTACGTGTCGCGGTTCAAATGCGTAGTGATAGAGGCATTACTGTCAGTGCTGGGTATAGTGATTTAACCTCTGATCGTACAAGAACGTATAAACGTGCTGATATTGCTTTGTATGAGTCAAAAAGTGCAGGGCGTAACTGCGTATCGCTATGTCATAGTTATGATGATATTGCTTAGTGCTTTTACAAAAACGAAAAAACGGGGATAGACCCCCGCTTTTTAGTCTCAGCGTTATTCGCTAGCCAGTATGCGACATTGGTTGTCGATGGCGGCTTCGATACACTGTATTGACTGTCTCAAATAACGCTCTAGATAACCTAAAGCATCCTGACTCTTTTTGTCTAGCGATGCCTTCATCAGTATTTCTTGCTCATCGAGATTACAGTGCCCAGGGTTCCCTGTGCCTAAAATCTGCATCGCGAAGTATTGGTAGCGTTTAATTTGCGTGAGTAGATCGCGGAAAAACCCAAACATATTGACAGAGCCAGCACCTTCAAACAGCGCAGTAAGAAACTGATTTTGGCGCTCTTCCCATTCCCTCCAGCAAAAGCTTTCGCCAGGTTTTACTCGGGATAACTTGTGATAAGCAGTTAGTACATCCAGTTCCCATTTTTCATCGCCAATCATAATTGCCTTACTGAGTAAGCATGCGGAGACCATTTGCAGGCTTTCGTACAAGTCATGTAACTCATCTTTACATACAGGTGCAACCCAGCAGCCTTTTTGCGGCTCGAGTTTGACGTATTTGCTCCAAGATAATTGCACCAATGCTTCTCGAATGGGTGACGCTCCTAAGTTGTACTTCTCTTTGAGTTCGGCAACCACGAGTTTTTGACCTGGTTTAAGCTCGCCATCGAGAATATCCTGACGGAGCATTCTTAATACTTTGTCGGTAAGAGTGGGACTAGACACATACACCTCATAGAAGAAACTTTAATCGTGACGATAAAATTAAACAGTACGAAATTCTGATAGAGGTGAATAATACAATTAGCCTATTATGAGAGCAAGAAAGCCATATAAAAAAGGAGGGCATAAGCCCTCCTTCTCAAGAAACTGAAGTGTTAAAAGTTCAGTCTTATAGTACGTGTACAGAAGCTGTGTTCGTAGTACCTGAAGCAACTAGAGCGCCAGAAACCATAACAACGATATCGCCTTTGTTACCTAGACCTGATTCTAGAGCAAGTTCTTTACCCGCTACGTAGAATGCGTCAGTGCTTTCGATTGAATCAACAACTACAGGAGTAACACCTTTAGTTAGAACTAGCTGTGCAGCAGTTTTCTTGTTAGTTGTTAGCGCTAGAATGTTTGCAGTTGGGAAGTACTTACGTACTGAACGTGCAGACTTACCGCCTTCAGTTGCAACAACGATAAGTGGAGCAGCTAGTTTCTCAGCTGTGTCTACTGCACCTTTACATACTGCTTCAGTGATGCGTAGGCGTGGGCTGTCTAGACGAGAACCTAGTTCAGCTTTTAGCGCTGAGTCAGTACGGTTCGCGATTTGAGCCATGATAGTTACCGCTTCAACAGGGTATTTACCTTTCGCCGTTTCACCAGAAAGCATTACTGCGTCAGTACCGTCCATTACCGCGTTAGCAACGTCGCCTGCTTCCGCACGAGTAGGACGTGGGTTGTTGATCATAGAATCAAGCATTTGAGTTGCAGTGATAACCATCTTACGTGCACGGTTACACTTCTCGATCATCATTTTCTGAGCGAAGATTACTTCTTCAGCTGGGATTTCAACACCTAGGTCACCACGTGCAACCATGATGCCGTCAGAAAGCTCTAGGATCTCGTCGAAGTTATCAACACCTTCTTGGTTTTCGATCTTAGAGATGATGTGGATGTTCTCGCCGCCGTTTGCAGCAAGTACTTCACGGATTTCTTGAACGTCAGACGCTTTGCGGATGAAAGAAGCTGCTACGAAGTCAACGCCTTGCTCACAACCAAATTTAAGGTCGTTCTTATCTTTTTCAGATAGTGCAGGTAGGTTTACAGAAACGCCAGGAAGGTTAACACCTTTGTTTTCGCCTAGTGCACCGTTGTTAAGAACTTTACATTTAACTTCAGTTTCAGTCTTAGAGATAACTTCCATCTCGATTAGACCGTCGTCTACTAGGATAGTGTTACCTACGTTTAGGTCTGCAGCGAAACCAGCGTAAGTTACTGCAACTTTATCTTTGTTACCTACAACTGAAGTGTCAGTTGTGAAAGTGAATTCTTGACCTGCTACTAGATCAACATCGTTACCGCCTTCTAGCTTGATAGTGCGGATTTCTGGACCTTTAGTATCTAGAAGAATTGCTAGTGGTTTGCCAGTAGCTTCCATTACTTTACGGAAGTTCGCGATACGAGTGCCGTGTTCTTCGTAGTCACCGTGAGAGAAGTTAAGGCGCATTACGTTCATGCCTGCGTTAACTAGTTCAGTTAGCTTCTCTACAGATTCTGTTTTAGGGCCAATCGTACATACGATTTTGGTCTTTTTCATGGAAGATACTCTCCGGTAAGTATAGTTACAATTTGAAAGTCGGTTATTTACTCTGAAGTCAGGACGTTTTTGATGACATTTAGTACCTGTCACCCACCGATTTTTCGTCTCATTATTAGAACTTCAGATTCTGAAAGTCTTTCACCAAGTTTAGTCATTTTATGACTAAAAGATCGGCGAATTTGGTTACCTTTTTGTGACTAATCCCACTTTATATGCAGAAAGTTGCAAAAAAATAGCCTTCAATTCTGTAATTTTTTTTCTTTTCGGTGGCGAATTCTACCACTGAATGAATCCAATATCACTGTTTAAGAATTGTCTTAGGACAAGGTTTTATCGAGAAATATTAATTTTTTGGATCGAAATAAATGGACTTAAAAGTTTCGGTTTGACTATAATAAGTTTCACATCGAAACTTAAAATCAAAACTTAAATGTCGAAACGAAATACTCAATTAAGAAGACACGCCATTTCTAACTTGGTTTCTGAACTAGGAGAAGTCAGCGTTGATGAACTTGCTCAGAAATTCGAAACCTCAGAGGTCACGATTAGAAAGGATTTAGCTTCTTTAGAGAAAAACGGCCAACTTCTACGCCGCTATGGCGGTGCGATTGCTATCCCAAAGGAAGTCATTCACGAAGAATTGGGCGCTAATGTTTCGACTCAAAAGTTAAGCTTAGCAAAAGCAGCAGCATCATTGATTCGCGATCATAATCGCATCGTGATCGACAGTGGCAGCACGACTGCCGCGCTGATTCAACAGTTGAATGATAAACGTGGCTTAGTGGTCATGACCAACTCGTTGCATGTTGCTAACGCTCTTAATGAATTAGAGAGCGAACCGACACTGCTGATGACTGGCGGTACTTGGGATACGCACTCAGAGTCCTTTCAAGGCAAAGTAGCCGAATCTGTATTACGAGCTTACGACTTTGACCAACTATTCATCGGTGCGGATGGCATCGATCTCGAGCGTGGAACCACGACATTTAATGAATTGGTTGGCTTAAGTAAGGTAATGGCAGAAGCGTCACGTGAAGTGATCGTAATGATCGAGTCCGAAAAAATCGGCCGTAAGATCCCAAACTTAGAGCTCGCTTGGCATCAAGTTGATGTGTTGGTGACCGATGCAGATATCCAAGCAGAGCATAAAGTACAGATTGAACAACATGGCGTGAAAGTCATTTGCGCCTAATAATGTAATCAGTTTCATATTTCACTTCCCTCTGGATAAAGGCCTTTGCTTGCTGCCTCTATTTGAAATCATGGCTAGGGAAGGACAAAACTACAAACGGAGATAAACACATGTGTGGAATCGTAGGTGCAGTAGCACAACGAGATGTTGCAGAAATTTTGGTTGAAGGTCTACGCCGCTTAGAGTACCGCGGTTACGACTCTGCTGGCGTTGCGGTTGTTGATGGCGAATCAAACCTAACGCGCGTTCGTCGCTTGGGTAAAGTACAAGAATTGGCTGATGCAGTAGAAGAAGCAAAAGTGATCGGCGGAACTGGTATTGCGCACACTCGTTGGGCGACGCACGGTGAACCTTCTGAAATCAATGCTCACCCACACATGTCTGGTGATATCGCAGTGGTCCATAACGGCATCATCGAAAACCATGAAGAGCTGCGTGAGCTGCTTCAATCTCGTGGCTACGTGTTTGAATCGCAAACGGACACAGAAGTTATCGCACACATGGTTGAGTGGGAACTTCGTACTTCAGAAACGCTATTAGAAGCGGTACAAAAAACAGCAAAACAACTTGAAGGCGCATACGGCACGGTAGCGTTGGATCGCAAAGACCCATCTCGCATCGTAGTAGCACGTTCAGGCAGCCCGATCGTGATCGGTTTTGGTGTAGGTGAAAACTTCCTAGCGTCTGACCAACTTGCATTACTTAACGTTACGCGCCGTTTCATGTACCTAGAAGAAGGGGACGTAGCAGAAATTACTCGCCGTGAAGTCACTGTGTTTGATGCAACGGGTGAGCCAGTTGAGCGTGAAATTGTTGAATCTAACGCAGAGCATGATGCAGGTGATAAAGGCCAATACCGTCACTTCATGCAAAAAGAAATCTATGAGCAACCTAAAGCGTTGATCAACACAATGGAAGGTCGTATCACGGCAGACTCTGTTGTGACAGACGCGATCGGTGTGCACGCGGCAGACATTCTAAGCAAAGTAGAACACGTACAAATCGTCGCGTGTGGTACGTCTTACAACGCAGGTATGACAGCGCGTTACTGGTTTGAAGACATTGCTGGCGTTAGCTGTGATGTAGAAATCGCGTCTGAGTTCCGTTACCGCAAGTTTGTGACTCGTCCAAACAGCCTTCTTATTACGTTGTCTCAGTCTGGTGAAACTGCAGATACGTTAGCAGCACTTCGTCTTGCGAAAGAGAAAGGTTATATGGCGGCGATGACCATTTGTAACGTAGCAGGCTCTTCTCTGGTTCGTGAATCAGATTTTGCATTCATGACTCGCGCTGGCGTCGAAATCGGCGTGGCTTCAACCAAAGCGTTCACGACTCAGCTTTCTGCACTACTTATGCTGGTAACAGCACTAGGTAAAGAGCAAGGCCGCATCAGCAAAGAGAAAGAAAAAGAGATTGTTGAAGCGCTGCATGCACTTCCTAAGCAAATCAACGCGGCACTTTCTTTCGAGAAAGAAATTGAAGCACTAGCAACGGATTTTGCAGACAAGCACCACACATTGTTCCTAGGCCGTGGCGAGTTCTACCCAATCGCGATGGAAGCGTCTCTAAAACTGAAAGAGATCTCTTACATCCACGCAGAAGCGTACGCGGCGGGTGAACTAAAACACGGTCCTCTTGCGCTGATTGATGCTGACATGCCTGTTGTTGTGGTTGCACCAAGCAACGACCTACTTGAAAAGCTAAAATCAAACGTTGAGGAAGTACGTGCGCGTGGCGGTCTTCTGTATGTATTCGCAGATGCAGACGCAGGCTTCGAAGGCGATGAAACAATGAAGATCATCACGATGCCTCACGTTAGTGAAATCACGGCGGCGATCTACTACACCATCCCAATGCAATTGCTGTCTTACTACGTAGCACTGATCAAAGGTACGGACGTAGACCAACCACGTAACCTGGCGAAAGCGGTAACGGTTGAGTAATTACGCTTAACAGCAAAAATCCAAGCGGCACATGCGAGAGTATGTGCCGCTTTTTTATTTAAGCCCACTTTAAGGGGGTGAGTTATTGACCCAACTGGTGAGCGGTTAGAATTGCAGAGTAGACATTTTCTGCCGTCACTGGGAATGGCATATTGTGGATGGTTTCTCCCTCGGCCGTTGAGGCTTCGGCGACCTCGCGCAACTTAGCGTGGTTAAGCTCTTTAACGCCCATATCAAATAAGTTGGTTGGTAGACCTACAGAGCGGCAGAATGCAAGAACCGTATTAATCTCTTCCATCGCTGCGTTTTCTAGTACCAGCTGAACTAGTGTGCCGAACGCGACTTTCTCACCATGATAGAGATGATGACACTCTTCAAGCTTAGTTAGGCCGTTATGAATAGCGTGAGCACCCGCTAGACCACTGCTTTCAAAACCGATACCGCTTAGGTATGTATTGGCTTCAATAATGTTTTCTACCGCTTTGGTGCTCACACCATTTTCTACCGCAGCTTTTGCTTTTACACCATCTTCAAGCAAGGTTTCATAGCAAAGTTTCGCAAGCGCTTGTGCTGAACGCGTCGCTAACCCACCAGCCATTGTTGCCTTACCAGAAGTCATGTTGGCACGAGCTTCAAAGTAGGTGGAAAGCGCGTCGCCCATCCCCGATACAAGTAAGCGAACAGGGGCTTTGGCGATGACTGACGTATCCATGATGACCATGTCTGGGTTTTTAGGGATCATCAAATATTCTGCAAATTCACCTTCAGGTGTGTATATCACCGCAAGCGCTGAGGTTGGTGCATCTGTCGAGGCAATCGTAGGAACCACCACGACAGGAATTTTTGTGTAAAACGCAACAGCCTTTGCTGTATCTAACGTTTTACCACCACCAATACCGACAATGACATCGTGTTTCTGAGTGGCACAAATGTCCGTGATGCGTTCAATCTCAACGCGCGAACATTCGCCACCAAAAATGTTCATAGTGAGTGGAAGCTTTTCGTCAGCAAAGCTTTGTTTGACGTCATCACCAACCAGGTTAGTCACGAACTCATCGGCAATTACTAACGGACGTTCACCTAATGTTTTCACATAGTGAGCGATAGATGTAAGTACTTGTTCACCTTGGACGTATTTGCTTGGGCTGATAATAATTTTGTCCATAATTCAAACCTTTAACCTTTTTTATGTGTGTTTTGGACTGCAATGAATATCCATTGTAGGGATAAGGTTTATATTAGGTTTGGTGTGGTAGGTGGTGAAGGATATCTCTGGTTTTGTTCCATGCTTTTATGACCTCTGTGTCAAACCGACTGTCAGAAGTAATAAGCATCAGCATGCTTTATGGCGCCGATCACTATTCAAGCGAATCTGTCGTTTTTCGTTTCATATTGAAACGAAAATACCGAAGTCGTTGTTTCAATATGAAACAGATTGATTTTTGTTGAGCACGTTTTTTCTCTGTTTAAGATGAATTCATACCCTACATAAAAATATAAATGGAATGAGATAGAACGATGAAAAAGTTAATTAACCAAGTCGATGATGTTGTATTGCAGCAAATGGAAGGCCTAGCATTGTCCCGCCCTGAGCTAAAAGCGAACTACGAACCTCGTTACATGTGGCATGAGGAAACGCCGGGGCAAGTGGCACTGGTTTCTGGTGGTGGCTGTGGTCATGAACCTTTGCACGCAGGTTTTATTGGTAAAGGCATGCTGACAGGCGCCTGCCCAGGAGAGGTATTTACTTCACCTACGCCTGATCAAATGTACGAATGTGGCAACCAAGTGAATACCGGTGAGGGCGTGCTGTTTATCATTAAAAACTACACCGGTGATGTGTTGAACTTTGAAACGGCTGTGGAGCTGCTTCATACCGATGGTATCAAAGTTGGGTCGGTGTTGGTGGATGACGATGTTGCAGTCAAAGACAGCCTATACACCGCTGGTCGCCGTGGCGTTGCTGGAACGGTATTGGTTGAAAAGTTAGTTGGGGCTGCCGCGAGCAAAGGTTATTCGTTGGAGCAATGTGAAGCGCTGGCTCGTCGCGTGAATAATCACTGTCGTTCATTTGGCGTGGCGCTTAATGCTTGTGTTGTACCCGCAGCAGGTAAACCATCTTTTGTTCTGGAAGATGATGAAGTGGAGTTTGGTGTTGGTATCCATGGTGAACCAGGTATCAAGCGAGTGAAATACACCGACGCCGATACGTTAGTGGATGAGATGTTTGCTGAAGTTGCTGAAAACACGCCTTATCAGCGCACATTGCGTATTTGGAATCGTGACGAAGGTGAATGGGATGAAGTGGAATCCAGCATTGAGCCTTTCGCCGCTGAGCACGACTACATCGTGATGGTGAATGGTATGGGTGGTACGCCAACTTCAGAGCTTTACGGAGTGTACCGCCGTCTTGCTCATAACTGCGAGCAAGCGGGGTTCCGTATCGTGCGGAATATGGTCGGTAACTTCTGTACGTCACTCGATATGGAAGGCGTTTCGATTACGTTTCTGAAGGCAGACAAAGAGATGTTGGAGCTGTTTGATGCTCCTGTCGATACGGCCGCGATCAAGTGGTAAGAGGGGGGAGCAAACATGCAAATTGAAAAACAACATATCGTTCACTGGCTAGAGTTATGTGCAAAAACGTATCAAGAGAATCAAGATTTTCTGACCGACCTTGATCGTGATATTGGTGACGCAGACCACGGTCTCAATATGAACCGTGGCTTTAAAAAAGTTGCTGAAAAACTGCCGCAATTTGCGGACCAAAATATCGGCAGCATTCTCAAGAATACGGGCATGACCTTACTTTCTAGTGTTGGTGGGGCAAGTGGTCCGCTGTATGGCACGCTGTTTATTCGCACGGCTGCCGCTGTCGGAACTCGAGAGCAATTAACATTTGAAGAGTTAGTGGATGCACTAAAAAGCGGTGTGGATGGCGTAGTGTCTCGTGGTAAAGCGGAACTGGGTGATAAAACCATGTGTGATGTTTGGTTACCCGTTTTAGTTAGCGTGAAGGCGTCGTTAGAAAATGGCATGAGCGCCGATCACTTACTGAATGAAATGGTTGAGCTAGCAGAAACGAGCGCGGTTGCCACGATTGAAATGTTGGCGAAAAAAGGGCGAGCAAGCTATTTAGGTGAACGTAGTATTGGCCATCAAGACCCCGGTGCAACCTCTTCTCTGTTAATGATTAAAGCACTACAGCAGGCAATAGCAGGTAATTAAGATGGTGGGAATTGTAGTTGTATCTCATAGTCGTCGACTTGCAGAAGGGGTGGCAGAACTTGCCACCCAAATGACGCAAGGCAAAGCCAAGCTTGCGATTGCTGCTGGGATTGATGATCCAGAGAACCCGATCGGAACCGATGCCATTGCCGTGATGGAAGCGATTGAGCAGGTACAAGATCAACAAGGGGTTGTTGTGTTGATGGATCTTGGCAGCGCGTTGCTTAGCACGGAAATGGCTCTGGATCTGGTTGATGATCATGTGAGGGAAAATGTCACCCTTATCTCGGCACCTATTGTTGAAGGGACCATGGCGGCGTCGGTGGCTGCTGCTGCCGGGCTACCTTTATCGACGGTAGTCGAAGAGGCACAGAATGCGTTAAGCGTAAAACGAGAGCATCTTGGTGATCAGCCACTAACATCCGCTGAGATAGCGCCAGTATCAGAGAACTTTGAGCAAGAACGGACATTTGATTGGGTAGTGCAAAATCCGCATGGATTACATGCTCGTCCCGCTGCGGCCATTGTTGGTGCACTCGCGCCTTTCGACTGCCAATTATGGTTGAAAAAAGGCGAGCGCCGTGTGAACGCGAAAAGCTTGAACAGCATTGCGAAACTTGGCGTTCGTAGTCAAGAGACGATCACCTTATGCGCACTTGGACCTCAATCCAGTGAAGCAATCAAGGCATTTGAAGCCTTAGCTAGTGAGCACTTCGGAGAAAAAGAGGCGGTTGAGCAAGGCATTATCGAACCTGAAGAAAGCTCGGATACTCTGCTCGATGGCATGACCTCAAATCAGATTGAAGGTGCTGTTGTTGGTATTAGAGTCAATGACGGTATCGCTACTGCTCCTGCTGTCCTTTTTACTCATGAAATGCCAGCAGTGCCTGAACGTGATTTCCAAAGTGAACAAGATGAAATTGAACGGGTTAAGCGTGCGATAGGCGTGGTTGTTCAACATTTGCAGGAGCAAGCGAAGCAGCCGAAAGGGGAAATATTTTCCGCTCATAGCATGATGCTCAGTGACCCAGAATTATGGGCATCGGTCGAGTCGCGAATTCAAACGGGCATGATAGCCGAGCAAGCTTGGGTAGAATCACTGCAAACGTTGGCCAAAGAGTTTCGCCAGGCAGAAAGTCAGTACATGCGGGAACGCGAAGCAGATGTGCATGATATAGCACGCCAAGTTATGGTCGAAATGACAGGCGTAACGCCTAATGCCATCGACATTCAGGAACCGAGTATTTTGTTGGCCCGTGACCTTATGCCTTCTGATGTGGCCGGGCTTGATAAATCTAAAGTGCTTGGTATCTGTTTGAGTGAAGGAGGAAAAACCTCTCACAGTGCGATTCTTGCTCGTGCGATGGGGATTCCTGCCATCGTTAAAGCTCAGGGTTGTCTTGATGCTGTGCGTGCTGGGCAAGTGGTGACTATTGATGGCTTTCGAGGGCATTTATGGTTCTCTCCTTCAGATGCCATACAACAGGAATTAGAAGCGCAACAAATTGAGTGGCAAAGCACCCGACAAAGTGCATTAGCGAGTGCTCAGCAAGCCGCAGTCACCTGTGATGGTGTCCATATTCCAGTATTCGCCAATATTGGTGGACCGAAAGATATTGATGATGCACTAACATCAGGAGCTGAGGGCATTGGTCTATTTCGGACTGAGTTTCTATTTCAAAACAGTGATGAGTTGCCAACTGAGGAAGCGCAATATCAAGTCTATCGTGATATTGCCGCCGCACTTGGTGATAAGCCACTTACGATTAGAAGTTTAGATGTTGGCGGTGACAAGCCTTTAGCCGCTTATCCTATGCCATCGGAAGATAATCCATTTTTAGGTTTGAGAGGGGTGCGGTTGTGCCTTCAACATGAGTCATTGTTTACCGCCCAACTTCGAGCCATTCTGAGAGCCTTTCACGAGCAACCGAATATTCAATTGATGATACCGATGGTGGCCCAGGTTGAAGAAGTGAGAAAAGTAAAAGCGCTGTTGGCACATCAAGCAAACCAACTTGGCTTGGATGCGACTCATTTACCTGTCGGTATTATGATTGAAGTACCAGCCGCGGTGTTGAATGCTGATGCGTTAGCACAAGAAGTCGACTTTTTCTCTATCGGCACCAATGATTTGACTCAATATGTTATGGCCGCCGATCGAGGTAACGCCGCTGTTGCTGAATTGGTGAACTACTTTGAACCATCGGTACTAAAAGCCATTGAGCTCACGTGTGCAGCAGGCGATCGCGCGGGCATACCGGTTAGTATGTGTGGTGAGATGGCTAGCGATCCAAATGCCACAGAAACATTGCTTCGCGTGGGGTTGCGAAAATTCAGCGCCAGTTCGAGTATGCTCCCGGGACTAAAAGCGCAGATTCGTCAGTTGTCTGTCGATGTTTAATCGATACCTTATCGTTAGTACATCTGTACCGGCGTGCTTACGCCGGTTTTACTTTTGTTATAGGAACGCCAATTCACGACTTAATACAGCTTCATTTGCTCCTGCAGCCCAAACTTATTAATTTTTCTCCATAAGGTCGTGCGGCCAATTTGCAATGCTTTCGCCATATCATGCATTTTGCCATCACACTGATTCCAAGCCTGAACGATAGCTCTTCTCTCGGCTTCTTCTAACGTGATTACTGGCGTATTTTCTGCGGTATGGCGAGAATTCAGTTTAATGTCTTCAGGAATATCGTTCAGCTTGATTAAGTTGGAACTGCGGTTCAGCAAAATTCGCTCAGTTCGGTTTCTTAATTCAGAGTTGTTGCCTGACCAACGAAAATTCATCAACGCTTCCAGTGCGACTGGCTCTATCGAGATCGTCACATTGTGGCGGCGTTCATAATGGCTGATAAGCTGCTGGACGAGAAATTCAATGTCTTCTTTACGCTTTCGTAGTGGCGGAATATGCAGCTCGTTCGAGGAGATTTCATAATAAAGTTGCCGACCAAATGAGCGCTGAGTGACATACTCGCTGATCTCTGAAGCGGTGCTCGTAATAAGTTGAAAGTCTACGGGGATCAATCGCAAACTGTCGCTGCGGCTGACGAGCCCAGTTTTTAACAACTTAAGTAACACGGCTTGTAAATCGGGCGACAGATATTCCACCTTCTCTAAAAAGAGCGTACCGCCATGGGCGAGTTCAAACTTAGAAGGCATGCCTTGCCCTTCGTCGTAGCCTAGGGTTTCTTTGACCAGTTGCTCTGTATTGATGGAGCGGCAGTTGAGCGTAATGAACGGCCCTTCTTTGTAGGTGCTTTCGTTATGAATCGCCATGGCGAGAGTGGCTTTTCCTACACCTTCTTCACCCGTAATTAGAATCGGTGATTTGGACTTTATGGCCCGTTTTGCCACGGTAATGACATGCTTCATTTTTCGTGAAATGACGGGCAAAGTGCTGAACGTATAGCGCGCACTGCCACCTATTTGTTGTTGAGCAAGTTCGCGAATTTTATCGATAGGGTGCAAGAACAATAAGTGTGTGCCGTCGTTGAGTGGACGCAAGGTGATGATCGCCTCAACAAACTCGCCACGAACCTCTACCGTTGTGAGTTTACGGTTTATGCTCGCACCTGACTCAATACTAGTAAGGACATTCGGTGGGAAGCGCAAAACAGAAAAGACTTCTTTATCCAAGACCTGACTGGCTTCAATGTTTAACAAGCGCTCGGACTGGTGATTTACCATGGTTATACGGCTTTCTTCATCCCAGGCCAGAAGGCCGTCATCCATGCATTCTAACGTTGCGTTGTGCGCACAAGTAAGGCGGTTCATGTTTTCTTGTTCCGACTGAATGTGGATTTGCAAGCTGACTTCTTTCGCGCTCGACGCGATGATGACTAAGTCTTCTTTCTTATAGCTTTCCGCTTTTCTGAAAAGGCATGTTGTACCGCGTAATTTGCCAAATTGGTCGAAAACAGGCGCCGCTACAGAGGCATAAGAGTGCAAGTGGCGATTGAAATGTTCGGCAGCAAAAACTTCACACGGGATATGAGTGTTGATACAGAGATTGACTGCATTTGTGCCTATCTTTCCTTCGGAGAGAAAACAGCCTTGTTTTATGCCGAGCGCTTGCATCTCTTGTCGCATAGAGTCGTGCCCGACGGTGGAGAGAATACAGCCGTTGCCATCGGTTACCATCAATACCAGGTCTTCGTCACCAAGCATATCGTACGTATCTTCAAGTACGGTCGTGGCGCATTCGATGAGATGTTCGTTGCGCTTCATTAGAGATGAGAAGGTAAATCCAGAGGCAATATGTGGTTTTGACCAGGTGTAAGGGCTGCATTGCTTTATGCAACGCTCCCACGACTCGAGGACGGGAGTGCGGGAAAATTCTGGAGATACCCAGTGGTGTTTCTGGAAAAACTCCCACTTAGTTTTAGTGTCTTCGATTGAAAGCATGCGATACCGTTTCAATACTAGCGATAGATTGGTCTGATGTTACAGAGACATCGGAATATGGACTGTGATGGCTTTCACGCACGTTGTATAGAAGAATGTGCAAAAAGAGGGGCGAGTTGAGGAGGCTTCCGTGCCAGTTTTTCGATTAAAAAGGGCTGTCTTTGCCGAGCTCATTGCAAATCTCGACAATGGCAAGTGAGAGCCCTGACTTAATGATTTGTTGTTGACGTTGCAGTTGTAGCTGATAAAACTCAAGGTCGATGTCGTCATCTGGTTCGCTGACTTCCAGTTGTACCATGCCCATTTTCTTCACCAAGTGCAGTTTCTTAATTGGTTCTAGAATATTCGGGTCAGTGAATTCGTAATCTGAAGCGTCACTATTGAGTTGGTTTTTGAGTTTGATGATGTCTTCGATGTCGTGGTAAATGTCATCGGGGAGCACTCCCAAGCCAAACAATAACTTCAAACGAACAGACAGATCGCCCAGCGGTCCAGAGTCTTGTAGCAGCGGACCGACAACCGATTGAACAGCGAAGTTATCTTTACGAAAGATTCTTTGCACTAACCCGTCGATCGAATCGTTAAAAACGTCGACTGCTGCAATGAAAAAGCCTCGTACCGATGGTGCGCTGTTTAATCGCTCAATGATCTCGGTTTCGTTGATGTTATCTGCCATATACTGAATACATTTCTAATTATTAGCTATCCCAACTCTTCAAGCAGAGAAGGACATAGAAGGGGAGCCGAGCTCCCCTAGGTAAATCAAAGTTGGTTGTAAAGTGTCTCGATTTGAGCCACTTCATCGCTGTCTTCTGCAAGACCTGTGTATGTCGCTAGCGTCTTCTTCACTCCCACTTCTTTTAATGAGTTTTGTAGCTCTACGGCTTGTGGGTCAGTGTCGTTAGTGTACTTCAACGCAGCGGCAATGCCTTTCAAAAGTGTTTGATTTTCAGTGCCATACTCAATTGTACCGAGTAAAGGCTTCACTAATCTATCGTTTGCACCCAATTTTCGAATTGGTTGACGACCTACGCGATCCACCTCATCCACTAAGTATGGGTTGGCAAAGCGTCCTAAAATCTTCTCGATGTAGGCGTTGTGCATGTCACGGTCGAAGCCGTAACGTTTGATCAGCACTTCACCACTCTCTTGCATCGCCTGTTTTACTTCAGCGTGAATGCTTGGGTCTTCAATTGCTTCACGAATGGTGTGATGGCCTTTCAAGCAACCTAGGTAAGCGGTAATGCAGTGGCCTGTATTGAGAGTGAATAGCTTGCGTTCTACGAATGCCATTAGGTTGTTGGTTCTTTCCATGCCAGCTATGTCAGGGATTTCGCCCTTGAATTGCTGCTCATCCACAATCCATTCGCTAAAGCTCTCTACCGTCACTTCTAGTGGGTCATCGTTCGCTGCTTCTGCTGGTGGCACGATGCGGTCTACCGCTGAATCGACAAAGCCAACCAATTCGTCTGCTTTCGCGTGCAATGATTCATCCAAGTGTTTGTACACTTCACCTTTTAGGTGTGTGGTGCCACGAACCATGTTTTCACACGCGATGATGTTCAATGGCTTATCGTTACCTGCTGCAAAGCGCTTAGCAATGCCGGTAGCGATGGTTTTTGCAATGATGTCCAGTACGTTAGGGCCAACCGCTGTTGTGACCAAGTCAGTTTTTACAATGCGGTCAATGACATCTTCACTGGCTGAGTTTACCGCGGTGACGTGAGTTACTGTGTCGATTTGGCACTCAGTACCGACCACTTTTACTTTGTATTCTTGCTTGTGACTCAGTTGGTCGACGAGTGGAGCGTCAACGTCTGCAAATGTGACCTCGACTTCTGCATCTGCTAAGAGTTTTCCGATGAAGCCACGACCAATGTTACCTGCGCCAAAATGAACTGCGTTTTTCATAATTCTTACCTACCAATGTCTAAAATGTTGACTTACGAAACTAGGGGGAGGCCAACCGCATAGGGGGTGACAGCTGACCTCATTTGCCTCAGGAGCAAATTAAAGGGGTAATTAAGCCGCTTGTTGACCGCCAAGGATGTTTAGAATCTCTTCCACATCGTTGGTGCTGGTTAGCTTCTCAATTGCCTCCGGCTCATCGAGCGCGTTCGTAATGGTGGTAATCACCTGGATGTGCTCATCGTTCTTAGCGGCAATGCCGATAACCAGTTTCGCTACATCATCGTCGTCTTCAGTAAATTGGATACCCGATGGGTATTGGCAGATTACAATGCCGGTTTTCTTCACGCGGTCTTTCGCTTCTACCGTGCCGTGAGGCACTGCGATAGATTCGCCTAGGTAAGTTGGAACCAATGCTTCACGCTCAAACATCGCGTCTACGTATTCTGGTTCTGCGTAGCCAAGTTCGACCAACTTGTTGCCCGCGAAGCGAATCGCTTCTTCTTTGTTGGCAGCTTTCAAACCTAGGTGAATGTTTTCACGCTGGATTTGGAACACCGACGTTTGCTGTGGCTCGAAGTTGTCGTCGTTTGCTGCCACGAGCGAAACTTTTACCATTTGGTCGTCATTGGCTGCGGATTGGTTTTGCGCTGCTAGTAGTTTGGTGACTAGCTGGTTGTACATCTCGCTGTCTAGGAAGTTAGTCAATGAAATGTGGTGTGCGTTTGGAGCATGCTTACGTGCACGATCCGTTAAGTCTTTATGAGTAATCACGATATCTGCACTCTCTGGTAAGCTGTTAATGGCAAGGTTGGTTACGTGGATTTTCAGACCTGCGTCTTGAACCTTTTTGCGTAGCATGCTCGCGCCCATTGCACTCGAGCCCATGCCCGCATCACAAGCGACAATGATGCTTTGTACTGTCGCTAGGTCTACGTCACCTTTGCTTTGGCTGTTTACCACCGCATCGTTTTTAGATGCAGATTTCATGTCTTTCATTTGTGATGTTGCTTTTTCTAGTGCTGCTTCATCACCGTCTTCTTCTGTGGACGTTTGTGTCTTCATTAGTAGTGCTGCTACGGCGAATGACACACCTGTTGCTGCTGCGATAGACGCTAGAACACCAACGATTGAGCCTTTCTGAGTCATCAACAAGATTGCAAAGATTGAACCTGGTGATGCTGGAGAAACGATACCTGCGTTAAAGATAGTTAGAACGAATACGCCAGTCATACCACCTGCGATAGCCGCAAGGATTAGGCGAGGGTTCATTAGGATGTATGGGAAGTAAATCTCGTGGATACCGCCGAAGAAGTGGATGATTGATGCACCACCTGCCGTTTGACGAGCCGTACCTTTACCAAACACCATGTAAGCTAGCAGGATACCTAGACCAGGACCTGGGTTTGCTTCGATTAGGAAGAAGATCGATTGACCTGTTTCAGACGCTTGTTGGATACCCAGTGGAGAGAAAATACCGTGGTTGATCGCATTGTTTAGGAACAGGATCTTCGCAGGTTCAACGAAGATTGAAGTCAGTGGTAGTAGGTGAGCAGAAACTAGGAAGTTAACGCCAGCCGCCAAGCCACCAGAAAGAATTTTTACGAATGGACCGATAAAGATGAAAGCAAGGATCGCACATAGCATGCCGATGATGCCCGCAGAGAAGTTGTTAACCAACATCTCGAAGCCACTTTTTACTTTACCATCGATGTAGTTATCGAATTTCTTGATAGCCCAGCCGCCCATTGGGCCGACCATCATTGCACCCATAAACATTGGGATGTCTGTGCCGACAATCACACCCATTGTTGTGATTGCACCGACTACCGCACCACGATCGCCACCAACTAATTTACCACCGGTGTAACCGATAAGTAGTGGCAGCAAGTAGGTAATCATTGGGCCAACCATAGAGGCTAACGTTTCGTTTGGTAGCCATCCAGTTGGGATAAATAGAGCAGTGATAAAGCCCCACGCGATAAACGCGCCGATGTTTGGCATTACCATGTTTGACAGAAAACGACCAAAATTTTGTATCTTGATCTTGGCATCTGGTGATATCATAACAATTCCCCGTTCGATGTTCTGATGAATCTTGTTGTAGTAAACGGTTCGCCAAAACCGTTTGTTTGATTGCTTAGTACCCAATCAATTTACCACACATTTTCCAATTGGAACTGACAACGGGTTTTTTGTGATCTACGCCCGCATTTCTTAGGCTGAGAAACGGTTTTTAAGTGACCAAGTTCAACTTATTAACTTGTAACTTAATAACAAAAAGCCACTTTCAAATCTGTCAATAAAAATCTTAGTGATCAATCCGATCTTCTGGCAAATTTAAAATTAAAATACCTTGTGACTTTGATCACTTTTAATTTTTTTTGAAATTCGAATTAAATACTTGTGATGATCAATGTCACGTTTTGTGTTGAGTTGTGGTGAATTTAAAGTGTGACTTGGATCTGTTTTTGTTTTTTGTGAAAGTTTGTGACGGAATTGGCGAGATAAATGCTATCTAGATCTTTCGATAGATTGTATCTACAAGAGTCTTTTCGGCGCACTTCACGGAGCACGCCTAATTAGTTAATGAAAGGGTAAATAAAGAGAGTCGCCACACGGTTCTTCTTGTGATTCCCAACTCTCTATTTAATCACTGTTCTTAATCATCGTTGCTATTAGTATGATAGACGAGGTAGTCATGAGCTTGCTCGCGTCCCATATACCTTGCCAACGTCTTTTCTTGAACATCGCGCAAATCCACCATAATCAATCCATCTAGAGCGTTATTGAATGCAGGGTCGATGTTGAAGCATACCAGCTTGCCATTGAGGCTTAAGTACTGACGCAGCAAAACGGGCACTCCTTTCCCTTCATCGATTCTGGCAATGACACGTGACAATAGCTGTAAATCACCCAGAGCGGTGAGCATGCTGGTATTCCAGTCACGGTGGTGCTCAGGAAGTGGGTTAGAAGGCGTGACGTATTCTGCACAGTTGTTGTCGTAGTGGTGCAGTGTCATTGATTGAGCCAGTAATTGACGTGCAGTATCGCTATAATCGTTGCTAATGCTTACCGGACCAAATAGGTGAGTGTAATCAGGATTTTGATGAACGAAGGTTGCGATGCCTTTCCACAGCAACAGTAGCGCGCTCATGCTCTTCTGATATTGCTGTGCAATCACTGAGCGCCCCATTTCGATGGATTTACCCATTTGGTCTATAAAGCGTTGGTCATAGTTAAACAACGTTCGTGAATACAGACCTGCTACGCCGCGCTTTTCAATCAGTTGATCAACTAGACCTAAACGATACGCGCCCACCAAGCATTGGTTTTCTCTGTCCCACACAAACAGATGCAGGTAATCATGATCGAAATGGTCAATGTCTATTGCTAGTCCTGTCCCTTCGCCAACCTGTCGAAAATTGAGCTCACGTAGGCGACCAATTTCATGCAGTAGGGAAGGGATGTTCTGCGACTCCGTGCAGTAAACATCGAACTCACCACTTGTTAGCAGCTTGGACTCTTTTGGTAAGTTGTTCAGCTCTTCAAGCAATTCGCCTACGGGTAACCCTGCCGCTATTGGAGAGAGCATTTCTGATGAAGAAGAAGGCTTCACTGAATGGGTTTCACGATTGAGCAAGTAAGTGTTGAGCCGCAAATAGTTCACCACTTGATCATCGTTAAGTGTGTTGATCTCTTTGAATTTGATCACTTGGCCAAAAGATAAATCAATGGTTTGCGCATGTTTGTTTAGCAACTCTCGACCAAGCAGTAGGGTACGCAAAAGTGGATGGATTTTCCCTGCCATATAGAAGCGTTTCGAGTTCTGACCACTGATGAACACTGGAACTGTTGTTGCTTTGTTTTTTCGGATTAGGCTGCTTACGCTTCGACTCCACGCTTTGTCTTCCAAGCGTTGCTGTTTGGCATCGACTAACTGGGAAACCTCGCCGGCAGGAAAGACAAGCAATAAGCCGCCACTTGCGAGGTGTTTATTGGCCGCTCTCAGGGCTTTCATATTCGATTTGACGGCGTCTTTGCCTTCAAATACATCGACACCAATGAAGAGCTGATCTAACTCCGGCACGGTTTTCAGGTATTGATTGGCTAGGATTTGGATATCGTCTCTGACCATCAACAGTAATTCAGCCAAGATCACGCCTTCCACACAACCAAGCGGATGGTTCGCCACAATGACGGTAGCACCTTGTTTGGGAACTGAATCGAGTGAACCATGAGCAATACGATAGTCGATACCTAAGACATCCAGCGTGAAGCGGAGAAAAGTTTTGGTATCGGCATTAACGGGGCGTTGGGCGTAGAACTTATCAAGTTGGTTTAAACCGGTTGCCCATTCAGCAACGTTTTCACCAATGCCAAACGGCGTTTTACGTGGGAGACGAAAAGGGGTCGAACTATCCATATTTACCTCAGCGTACAAGTTGCTGATTGGATAGTAGAAATTACAGATGACAATTCAGAGGCAAAAGCATGAGCCTTTGGTGACAAACCAATGAAGCTTTATTGACTAAAGAAAACGGTATATCACTGTGCTATGAATCAAAACTCGCGTTATGTCTCCCTCTTAAAACAAGAGATAGGCTATCTTATCTAGAACAAAGATTAAGCTAAGTTGATATTTATCAGGGGGAAATAATGGAACGAGTTTCCAATAAAGCAGCACTTTGGATTGGGCTAAGTTTGATACTTGGTCTTGGCATACTTGGCTATTTTATGCAGCAGACGGCGGTGAAATACCGAGCCTATGAAAGAGTCGTGACAGTAAAAGGTTTGTCGGAGCGTGAGTATCCTGCTGATACGGTGATTTGGCCGATTCAATTTACTCTAGCGAGTAATGATATGGGAGCCATGTTTGATGAAATTGACCAGCAAACCCGTTTGATTTTGGACTTTCTAAGTGCCAAAGGGCTTCCTGAAACCAGCGTTTCCCTTTCTTCCCCAGCGGTCATTGACAGAAAAGCACAGCAATATGGGAGCGAGCAAGACATTGAGTATCGTTATTTGGCCTCGCGAACCGTTACGGTTTATAGCCAGAGTGTTGATGTTGTTCGAGCGGCAATCAATGAAATAGGTGAGCTAGGAAAGCAAGGCGTTTTGCTTAACCAAGATCCTTATGCAAATCGTGTTGAGTACAGCTTTACTAAGCTGAATGATGTGAAGCCAGACATGATCGAAGAAGCGACTAAGAATGCGCGTGAAGTGGCTGAGAAATTTGCGAAAGACTCACAGAGTTCACTGGGTAAGATCAAACGTGCAACTCAAGGGCAGTTCTCGATTTATGACCGAGACAGCAACACGCCTTACATTAAGAAAGTACGAGTGGTATCGACGGTTCAATATTACTTATCTGATTAAAGTTGCGCTCATATAGTCAATAGTTGGTCGTTCCATCACCTTCTATTTGTAGAGGTATCTATGCTCTGTGATAGGGAAATCAGTCTTCGCTGACGCTATATACAAGTACTTTTTTATAAAACTAAGTTCTTAACAGTGATGAGGTGAGTTTGATAATAATCAAGCTCACTTGTTTCTTATGAGCGTAAGTTAGTATGACTTATTGCTAGAAGGAATTAGTATCATGGCATACAAGCACTTTGTTAGAGAACTACTGGGTTTAGCGATTGTTGTCTCTGTCGTCTTTGGCGTATTAGGCGTGATGTTAGAGCTCTTCGCACTGACGGCACTTTGGGAGCATCAGCAAACGATAGCCGATGTTTTCTTCCATGAATCTCTCTACTTCATCGTATTTTTAATCCCACCATACTTCCTCTGGAAGTTGATTAACCGTCCTGAATTGGTTTCTGCTGACCAAGCTTATTTGGCAATGAAGTTAGAGGCTGAAAGTCGACAATGAGTCGATTTAGTGAGTAATGAAAAGAAGAGGCTATGAGAAAACATTAGCCTCTTTTCTATCTGATTCGTGGGC
The DNA here is from genome assembly GCF_033340295.1 of Vibrio sp. 1401. Taxonomy (NCBI): domain Bacteria; kingdom Pseudomonadati; phylum Pseudomonadota; class Gammaproteobacteria; order Vibrionales; family Vibrionaceae; genus Vibrio; species Vibrio sp. 1401. The sequence goes on along the minus strand of NZ_JAWOWF010000018.1, from coordinate 15,269 downwards.
AAAGTATTCGCTGCTTTATTGATTAAAAAGCTGCTTCGATTGTGCCTTTGAAAGTGCGATCGAGATAATCACGAATCGCTTGAGATTGATAAATAGAAACGAACTTTTTATACGCTTCATTATTTTTGTCTGCGTCACGAGTGGCGATGACCATGACTGCTAATGGGGCGTCTTTTGCTTCAAGATAGATACTTTGTTTCTTCGGATCTAAACCAGAAGACATTACGTAGTTCATTGTAATCGCAGCCGCGTCCACATCATCTAATGTTCTTGGTAGCTGAGCGGCATCTACCTCGACAAATTCAAATGATTTTGCGTTTTTTGTGATATCAGTTAGGGCGGCTTTATGGCCAACACCCTGTTTCAGCTCAATTAAACCTGCATCGGCGAGTAGCAACAGACCACGGCCACCGTTGGTAGGGTCATTTGGAAGCGCTATACGTGCATTGTTTGGAAGCTCTTGCAGTGAGCGATACTTATTGGAATAAAGCCCCATACGCATAAGAATGGACTGACCAATTGATACTAATTGGGCGTTATGGCTACTGTTGAAGTTGTCTAAAAATGGCTGGTGCTGATAGCTATTAATATCGATGCTACCATCGCTAAGAGCGGCATTAGGTGTCACGTAGTCAGAAAACTCAATGACTTCGACATTCAAACCTTGCTTTGCTGCCTCCTTCGCTACCGCCTCGACTACTTGTGCATGTGGTCCAACTGTCGCGCCCACTTTAATGACAGAGTCATCTTTTTCTCCACAAGCGCTTAAGCCGACTACTGCCGTGAGAATCAAAGCTAGTTTCTTTAAGTGACCAATATTTTTCATTGTAGCTCCATTTTTTTAGACGTCTATACGTTTATATGTCCATCCTATCAGAAGTTGTCTGAGGGTCAATGGTTTAAATCACGAGCAGACATTTTGTTTCTATTGCTCGTATAGAAAGCCAGATAATAGTTAAAGAAGAGGGGAAGAAGAAAAGCTATTACGAGGTTAGTGACGAGTTACCGCAACCGAAACTGTACCCAAAGATATAAGATACAAAAAAGGCGTAGTAGGTATTAACCTGCTACGCCTTTCGAAATATGGTGGCCCCTCGCAGACTTGAACTGCGGACCAATCGATTATGAGTCCTACCAGGTTCATTTTTATGAGTATGCAATGCTTGGTAATTTCTATTAAATTCAAATATTTATCTGTTTGTCTTTGTTGCGTTAGTTTGCATTGATTTTCATGTCACTTTTCTCTTGTCTGACCCATTACCTGACCTAGCTTTGCTTAGGCATGAAATCTGTCAATATTATTTTTGGCTGCTTTTAGGTTATGTCTATTGACCTAGAAAGTTAACTTCGCCAAAAAAGACAAGAGAAAATCAGAATGTTAACTGTTACTAAAATTCAATCCGCGACCAGTAGTAAAAATTCCTATTATCTCTGGGATCAATCAGGTCAACGCGGTACAGGGCGTTTGGGAGTAAAAATTTTCACTAGTGGGAAAAAGCAGTTCGTGTTTCGCTACTACCAGCACCAGAAAGAAAAATTTATCTCAATCGGTTTATTCAGTGCACGTGCTGGCAGCATGACTCTTACAGAAGCTCGCGAGAAAGCCCAAGTTTTCTCACAACTGTTGCTCGGCGGAAAAGATCCTAAATTGCACCTTGAACAACAAGAGAGCGAGCAGAAAAAAATTGATGCTGAGAGTAAAAGCTTAGGAACCATTGATGAGCTATTTCATAGCTACACGGAGCGCATGAAAATAGATGGAAAGAGAACGTATGAAGACGTGCGAAATGCGCTGGTACGAGAGTTCTATCCATATATAGACAAAAACACCAAAGCGTGTGATGTAACGACAGATGATATTAAATACGTTATTAGTATGATGATCCAGCGTGGAGCTATCACCCAAAGCAACCGAGTACGTAGCTATGTGATGGCGGCGTTTAACCATGGGATGCGCTTTGATAACGATCCTCGCTATTTCTCTTTAGAGTCGAAATTTGGCATAAAATACAATCCAGTAGCACCAATTCCAAAGCAAAAAGATGGAGAGCGCATTGGTGAAAGGTTCTTAGAATGGCGAGAGTTACGGCGTCTACTAAAAGATCTTCGTGAAAACTATGATCTTGTACCCATCGGACAAGATTTGAGGCACTTACTTCAACTGTGCATCTATCTAGGGGGACAACGACCATATGAGGTGATTACACTTGAATGGTGGAATGTTGATTGGGAAGAAAGGTTTGTCTGCATCACTAAAGAACGTTCCAAAAACAAAAAAGATCATATCGTACCGTTGAACGGATTGGCTTTTGAAATACTTCAGAAACAATATGAGCTTTCTGGTGGTGGACGATATGTTTTTCCAAATCCCAAAGATGCAGAAGAACCCATGAAAACTAGCTCAATTTGTCGTGCAGTGACTCGTTATCGCGATGCCGTAGGATTCGATAAGTTTGTGCCTAAAGATCTTCGCCGAACGTGTAAAACTTTGATGGGGGCATGCCGAATCAGCAAGGAAGTTCGAGATCGTATTCAAAATCACGCGTTACAAGATGTGAGTACACGTCACTATGATCGCTATGACTATTTTGACGATAAGTTAGTTGGGCTTGAAGCCTGGAGCAGTAAATTGAAAGAGTTGATTGGGTATGTTCCACCAGCGTTGTCAGTTGTACCCTCCGCTGAAACGTTACCTTTTCCAGACATTAAAAGTACTCAGTCGCTAAGAGCTAATCTTAAATAAAGATTGTTTTTGAAAGCCCCATTGGGGCTTTCTGTTAATTTTGTTACTACCTAGTTTTTGTCTAGATCATTCAGGTGATCAAGTAAGTATTCGGTGTAGTAAAGCGGCATCACGATGTGCTCCTTCTCTGTTGCTGGAGAGCCTTGAGTACCTGTAAGTTTGATTGTCTTGTGGGGTTTGCACTTCTCGATGTAGGATTGCAATGATTTCGCACGGGTTCGCTTACCACTCTTTACTTCTACAGGCACAATTCGACCTAGGTCATCAGCGATAATGAACTCTATCTCTGCTCTTGCGTCTCCCCAAGAGAAACTTGGTTCAATACCTAGCGCAGCGATTTCCTGTTGAACATAGTTTTCGGCGACATATCCCTTGTATTCATAGCCTTGCTGTTTGATTTCACGGTAACCAGTACCGAGCATATGGTTCAATAGCCCTACATCAAAGAGAAATAGTTTAACTGTATTGTCCTTCTGATAAGCAGCTAAAGGAGAACGAGGCTGTCCTTCAATAGGATGGTTTTTTAAAGCAAGCCGACACTTGTGAAGCCATGTAATCGCACTTTCATATTCAGCATAGCGAGACTTGCGTTCGTGAACTCCCTTGAACTTAAACCGTTTAACGGAGTCGTCGAATACCGAAGATAGTTGAGCGGGAATGCTTCGAAATACAGATTCGATTAGCTGTGCGTCCACTTTTCCAGAGTACTTTCCGAAATCACGCATGTAGCCCTCAATTAAGTTCCTATGGACTTCAGATACGGCTTCAATGCGTTCAATAATACTGAGTTCTGAGTTTTCGAACCATGAGTTTACGGCTTCAGGCATACCGCCAACAAAATAATAATCGGTCAGTAGTTCGATTAATTTTGTATGAGCAGCTGAAGAGTTCAGCTTTTGGTCAAATGCTTTGTGCAGTGCTTTTTCTCCAGATGCCCACAAGAATTCCCTGAAAGTCAGTGGCCTTAAGTTGTGCTGCTCAACTTTTCCAACGGGAAAGGACGTGAGCAATCCGATATTTGAACCACTGGCCGCAACATAAGCTTTGGGAGCCTTTTCTGCAAAGTACTTAAGAGAGGTGACCGCTCTTGGACATTCACCAATTTCATCTAAAATAAGGAGATCTGTCGATGGTTCGAAGATTTCTCCTGTTAAGAGTTCAATGTTGGTGATGATGTCATCAGGGTTTAGAGAGCCTGAAAAGGCTTCCATTAACTCAGGGCTTTCTAGAAAATCGATTCTTAGGACATTTTCGAATGTACTTCCTAATAGTTCCTGCAATAGGAATGTTTTACCAGTTTGTCTAGCACCGTCAATCAGCAAAGGCTTCCTTGTCGGCTTGTCTTTCCAGGTGAGTAGGTTTTCAAGTAGTGTTCGTTTCATCTAGCCACCTCAGTTAAAGTGCTTATCTGGTCGATTGTTTATTACATAAAAATGCGCAATAAAATGCAAGCGTTAACATTTAAGTGCGCATAAAAATGTATTAAATAACACTTTTATGCGCGTAAAAGTGTTATGTGTGTATTTGTGCGAATGATAGTGTTGGCATTGTGAAGGGAGGTGATGAATCTATGCATCATTTCTGATTGGTTGCTTCACAAGGCCAATGATCACAGTGAGAAAGCCCTAGCGGGCTTTCAGATGCCGAAGTTTGTTGCTGGCTAGCTCTTATAGGTAATAAGCTTTATTAGTAAGTAATCCACTGGTTAAGCGTACAGAACCCTTGGGGTTACAAATAAATGTCGTCCTACCGTCAGCGATGACTTTCTCTACAGCATCATGTTGATGCCCTGCCACCCAATACCTAGCTCTTGAGATCAACTCATTACTCAACCCTGCATGATAATACGGAGCATAATCGCTGCTGGCATTTTGCTCGAAAGCAAAAGCTTCTTTAGATGGAAGGTGGTGAGATATTGCTATATCAACTTTCTCTGGAAAGTTGTTAATGAATGCTTTGTGCTGCTCTTCAATCATTTGATGGCTGATGTACTTTGTATCATTCATCAGTTCTGAGTACACATCAATCAGCGCAGACGAGTATGTGTGGATAGGAAACCAAAGAGTTCCTCCATAAATACTACATCCATCTAAATTTATTGACTCATTATTCAAAAAGAACAGGTTTTCAGTTGTATCACTATGAGCCTTAAGCTTGGCTAGTACGGAACTCCTAGAATCTTTGAGAACGTCAGAGTTAGCACTAGATTTGCACCCAACGGACGTACTTCTATGGCGGTAGGATTTACTCTTATTGCTATACCATTCATGGTTTCCTGCAATCATTATCACAGTCTTAAAGTGGCGGCAAAGTACATTCTTCACATACGCCATGCCTAAGAGGCCGTTCGCTGTGTCACCTGCAACGACTAAAGTGGCTTCGTTATCGAAGCTATACCAGAAATCACGGCGTATTCCGTGAATGTCGAGATGCAGATCGGAAACAACGTAAAACTTCAAACTATCATGACCTTAGAGTTGATTGACTTCTCCATGGTACAGGGGTTTTTTAGATTAGAGAAGTGAGCACATACGCTAAGTGCTTTAACATCAGTAGCTTAAAGTGAAACCTCCATGGAAGACAATGATTGGACGCTTTGTTTGATTTTTCGGCACTAAGATTTAGACACTAACTTTTAGTGTCTAAATCTTGGTGGTTTATAACTGTCTGAAATTAATCGTTTTTATTGTAAACAGTTAAGGTTTTTTGCTGAGGAAACTTCTCAGAGGCTGGCGAGAGTGTAATTGTGCTACAGCCGTGTGTACGGCAGGCATTTTTATGAGCGAGGCTGATATGAAGAACGAGGCTAAGGCTACAAGAAGTGATAACGAGCAAGCCGAATCAAAGGATAGTAAGGTTACGCTAAATGGACTTCTTGACTTGCTTGATCACGCTATCTTTACCAATACTGATAAGCTAGTTGAAGTAACTGAAGCCCTCAAAATAGAACTGGAAGAGATCATCTATGGCTATCAAGTTGGCCTAGACGGAAAGTATCAAGAACAATCACCATTCGAGTCTGCACAGCATGAAGCTGTGCTACCCAAGCGGCATGCGCCGCAGTAACGAGTGTTCGGTATCATGAAAGATAGCCTTCTTGCAGTGTATTCTCTAATTCTTTGCCGAGAATAATCTCAAAGTCAGTAAATACAGCAATAGGGCGGCAAGCGTTGCCTTTTTCCTCTAACTGGATGAATCCTTTTGATGATAAGTCGTCGAGAGTTCGTGAGAGTTCGCGGATATGATGACCGCTAATCTCCGCAAGCTCAGCTAGACTTTCAGGCTTTTCTCTATTGATCAGCAGCATTAGTTCGATATTCTCATTACACAGTAGCTTTGAGGCTTCATTTAGTGACGTGAACCAAAGCGTCGGTAGATGCTTGTTATGGCTAATGTTGCCTGCGGCCACACTAATCATGTGCCTACGAATGAGATCTTCCGATGCAACCCCAATGCGAGCTTTCATGAGTATCCTTCTCAGAACGAAGTAATAGAATCCTAGTGTATACGACGCTGTTCTGAAAGAAAAAGTGGATAGTTATATTCGCTATGCTAATTGACGCCCCTTTCACGAGTAAAAGGTCAAGAGACTATTCTCATCGAACCCCTTTCGATTCAGTTGATTGTTAGCTCTTGTTTGGCTGCTAGCAAAGATACTCTCTCTGAATCAAAGTCCTGGGGATAATATGACACTAATTTTGATATTGTAAATGGTCCTAATTGGGTCATTTCATATAAGCACTCTGTCGATTGGTTTCAGTCAGTACTACTAGAAACTGCAATAATCAAAGAGTTCACTGAAGGGTATATTAACGAGGGTAAGTTGAACTCTAAACAAGACATTATCACTTGCTTCCATAATGCTCTTTTCCCATTTGATTTGAATATCCCTTTAGCCAATGGTGACGATGGAAGTCCCCAAACTCTTGGTGAATCAATACGTTTTTGGGTAAGACCACAAGGGAGCAGTCATCCTGTAGACGTCACAAAAGAGTTACTTACTGGCTTGATGACTTGAGTATCGGGCAAAATCGTGAGATTTCTTTCTTAGTTTTAGGTATAAGCGAGTTTAGCTAGTTGTTAGCACATACTACTTTATTAAACAACAGGATGAAACTAACTATGCCTATTAAAAGAAGAGTTAAAAATAATCATATCAATTATGAGCATGTGGCGAAGCTGATTCTTTTGTGTTCTCAAAAACACTGTTCAGATGCTGAAGCAGGTCAAAATAGGTTCAAAGTTCGTGAAGGTCTCATCCAGAAGATAACGGGCATACCTTTATCTCATGATGACCGCTTTTCCATTATCAGAGAGTTTAATTATCTAGGCTGGCAGGTAGCCATTAACCCTGATTATTGGCTTGTATTTGCGGTGGATGAAGATCAACTATTTAAATGGGATGAGGCTAGTTACCTGTATGGGCTGGAGCAAAGCATCAAAGCAATACAGCAGGGATATGAGCCGCAACTGGGAGAGATTTACGATTACTATCCACTTAGATCAAACCTAACTGCAAAGTTCTTAGGTTGGTCGGACGAAGATATTCAAGAACAGCTTGTGGAAGAGGCTTTAAGGGAAGCAACAGATGAAGTTGAAGAAGAGTATGAAGAAACAGGTGATAAATCTCTTCTAGGTATCGGACAGAATGATGAAATCTGCTTAACAAACTTCACTTTTTGGGAGTATCTAGACTTCGAACTGGCTAGAAATGGACTAGTTTTCAAATCTAAATAAGACTGGCGCAGGTGTGTGGTTACTCGATAGTAGCCACTTATCCTCCAAGGAGGTTTGTGTTGTTAACCCCTCAAATACCTACCGTGATCAATACCAGTAATCTTCACAAATGCCTAGAAGATGCGAAGTTCATATCGGAAAATGTTGGAGAGCAGAACATTCTCTTAGAGCTTCAAATTTATCTATTAAGGATAGATTTATTAATAGCCAATAGCCGTTTCCAGAGTGATTGGCGAACCAATACATTAACCCTCGATAAAATTCTTCGTAAACTTTTAGGACTCTCCAAGCAGATCGAGTCATTGACAGATAACCATGTTTTTTCAACTCGATATTGCCTTGATAGTGCTTTGGAACAAGTGAAGGTATTGATTACCGTAACCTGTAAAGCTATAGACGGTCGGTAATATTCTTGGTGTAATTTGGTGCTTGATATGATGGTTATGTTCTAAGACAGACTGAGTGATTATATGTCACCCCGACAATTACAAAGGACTATTTACAGTCTCTCCAGAAATGATTTGTGCAGTTTTTGGGAGTGCCCGCATCTGCTTAATCCTGATTCGTCACAATTCAGTGTGTGTTTCTTCCAACTCTTTTTAGATCACGAATTGATGTCTCTTTATTAGCAATTCGCAGGGGCCGATCTGAAGTTATGGTATTGTTGATAATGTCAATATTATCACGTTTCGTGTGTGTGAACTCGATAACGCCATATGAGGTCCTAAACTCCCCCCTTGCGTCCAGTCGTCATGATCGTAATTCGGTCAATCATCACTTGGGAAATGACACTGTATGGCAATCTGGTTAATAACTTAAAAGTGAACGGCCTACCTAGCGATTTTGGTATTATAATATTGATAATTAGGAAAAAACTCTTCAATATTGACGCTGCGAATAGCTAAGAAGCTCAAAGCCTATTTTTCAAGCTTTGAGCTTACCTTACGATTTGCTCAGATGATGGCTGCAAATTTAACTTTAATGAATACCAAAATTTTTTAAAAGGAACTAAAGATGGCAAGACATAGTGCCAATCGGGGAATACTGGTGCTGGAAAGTCCATGGGAATTGGATGATAGTGACTCTAACCGTTCAAGTGTTGTGCCTTTTATTGAAGGTGTTGCAAAATTGGCAGGGGATACAGAAGTTTACCATGCTGATTTTTATGACAAAAAGAGCTTTGAATATGCCTTAGAATGTCTTTGTAAAGTCAGGTTTTCTAACACTATTGTCTATATTGCAGCTCATGGGTACAAGAAGAAAATAGGTAATATGAAGTTAGAGGATATTCTTTTCGCTATTGGCATGAAATCAAAACAGTACAACATAACAGGGGTTATGTTCGGTTCATGTTTCGTCGGGGGGAATACTGAGTTAATCGAAGTCTTCACCACTGCCAATAATTTACGTTGGTGTGCAGGTTATGCTTCGACATCTAACTGGCTAAGTGGCACTTTCATCGATAGTGCAATCATTGCGCAGATGATCAATTTAGAAGAAAGTGAGTTCTCTAATCGAGATACACTTGTCGAACATCTTGCTTATGCAATATCCCCTTTCTCAGACCAAATGTACATTGGTGACGATTATGAAGAGAATCCTGTAGCTTTGTCGGACTCATTGCAGTTTATCGTGCAACCTAAGGGACAGGGTTATCATCCAAAAACGGTTTCGTCGGAAGTCTTCATAGCTAAGAAACAGTACGACGTATAAGATCTCCGCCACATGACGGATTAACTCGAACTGTAGTGGATGAGTTGATTTGGCCAATAGATAAGAGGTATTTGCAATACCTCAGATTATCCGCTAAATGCTAATTTAGGGAAAGCACTGCAAACTTTTGTCCAAAAGTGAGTTGTGTGGTTTTTGGGAGTACCCAAATCAGCCTTAATCATGATTCATCACTATCAAGTGTGTGTTTCTGCCAACCCTTTTCAAATCTCGAATTGCAGCTTCTTTCTTCGCAATCCGCAAGGGACGGCCTGAAGTTATGGTATTGCTGATAATGTCAATATCATCACGTTTCGTATGTGTGAATTCGATAACGCCGTAAGGTGTCTTAAACTCTCCCTTGCGTCCAGTCGTCATGATCGTAATTCGATCAAGCATTACTTGGGAAATAACACTGTATTCTGAAAGCGCCGATTCTAGAGAGATGTAGTTGTACTCTCCTCGTCGCAAGCATTTGGCAATGTATTCAATAGTATAACCGCCCTTATGACGACTGTATGAGAATACATAAACACCGTTGCATACCCGCTCTAGTACTCCAGCTTTCACCAAACGAGGTAAACTTTGCTGGAATGCTGTAAGTGAATCATCAAAAAATAATCTCCTGAGATCACTCTTTCGATAAACGTGTATACCTCGCCCGTCAAATTTATGCAGGCGCTCCAATGCAACCTCAATCTTCACGTCAATGCTCATAAGTAGCCATAAAAAGTAAGTATGACATATATTTTTGTACACTTATGGTTGAAGATAGCAACTGGTGATCGCTAATACCCTTCCTGATCCCTGATTGGTTTTTCCGAGTTAGGATCCTAACTCGGAATTATGATGAATATGGTTCTTTGAGGAGGGGGAATAGCGTCACCAATAGTCAGAATCTGTTCTTTATTCTCGGTTAGGATCCTAACTCGGAATTTATGGGGATGATTATGGTTGTTTTGAGGTAAGGAAATGGCAGCACCAATAGTCAGAAGCTGGTTCCCTATTCTCGGTTAGGATCCTAACTCGGAATCTATGATGATAAATATGATTCTTTGAGGAGGATAATCGCAACACTAATAGCCCAGAGTCCGATCTTTTTCATTTGGGTAGGAGTTTAACTAATTATTGCTTCTCTAATTTAATAATTAAAAAATCAAACGATTTTTATTTAATAATCAAATGTTAATGTTATTTTTAAAATAGTGGTTAAAGGTCCTTTACAAAGAGAATATTACTTGATAAATATAATAGTCATTGAATTTATCTATATATATTAAGAGGGTTGTCGATATGTCTCAAGTTTTGGTTTATTCTAAACGTAATCGTGAAATGAGTTATCTCTCTGCAAGAGAAGAACGTGAAACTAAGCCAAATAGATTTCAAGTCGTTTATAACGATATTTCGGATGAAGAAGCATTACGTAGAGCAAACTTTATTAATTTAGATGAAAAGAACAATGTTCCTCAAGTTCGTTTAAAAAGACAACCTATTAAGGAAGATAAAGAATGCCGAGTGCCTGGCTTATATGGTTGTAACCGTTATAAGTCAAGGAAAAATGAGACATTCAACGTGTTCTAACGTTGTTCTTTTTTTGCACAACGTTAAAGCCTGTGAGCTTGTGTCAGGCAAATGATGAAAGCCTTAAAAATTCCGTCATCAAAGCTCGTGGCAAGAGAATTTGCCAAGACTGGCAAGCAATGTGCCACTACTGGCATTGAAAGTGCCAGTAGTGGCAGAAGAATTTCTGCAATAATTTAGACTTATTTGGGTTTAACCTTCATTTTTGTAAAAGCTAACCTTATATTAGAATTATAACTTTATAATAGTTATAACAGTTATAATAGTTATAACATAAAAAATTAAATAAATAAAATTTAATTTTTTATGTTGGATTTTAATGTCAAGGTTTTTTAACTGAGTTTGTTTTTTATTATATATAAATAACTTTAGAGTAATGATTTTTATCTATGCGTAATAATTTATTTACTCGATTTTTATTAAGGCAAAGGTGGTTTGCCTTAATTATCGACTTAACTAGTCAACTTTAGCGAGATGTAAACACCCCTGTAGTATCAACAAACATCCGTTTTCTGATACTAGTTGTGATGCCAAAAAGGGGGCTATTGTGGGGAGTATGGGACGGACATTCGCTTATTGTCGTGTATCGACTAGTGAGCAAACAGTTTCAAATCAGATTTTAGCCATTCGGAATGCTGGCTACGATATTCAGGAGCACCGAATTGTTCATGAGACGGTTTCGGGGAGTGTACCTGCAACTGAACGACGTGAGTTCAAAATGTTGATTGAGCATAAACTTGAACCAGGGGACAAACTGGTGGTACTAAAGCTTGATCGACTTGGAAGAGATAACATCGATGTTCAGCATACGATCAGTATGCTGTTAGAAAAAGGTGTTACGCCAATTTCTCTGGATCTGCCGACCGCTGATCTAAGCTCAGCAGAGGGACGATTGATGCTACAAATGTTCTCAGCATTTGCTGAGTTTGAGCGAAACCGTATTCGGGAACGGACGTTGGAAGGGCAAGCTAGGGCTAAATCTGAGGGTAAGCGGATTGGCCGACCAGAAGCTATCAGTACAACTCAAAAAGTTCAAGAATGTAGGGTAAGAGGACTGAGTCAATCCAAAACAGCAAATGCTCTTGGTATCTCCATTCCGACGGTCAAGCGGCATTGGAACAAGCGGCTAACTGAAAGAGTTCAATGAGAACAATGTTCCATGATACTGTTAGGTTGAGTTGAGTTCTGCCAGAAGTAATTACTCGTTAAGAGGTTAACGATATTGCAAGAACCTTGTTCTTGCTTAGAGCAAGGCTACTAAGATATCACGCTGATATTTGATACAAGAACATTGTTCTGACTGGAAAATCGGATAACCTTTTTGCTAGGAAACGGCGCTGACAGAAAGGGATGCTTGTGGGCTTATTCATCAATACTCAAAAACTAACGGTAGCAAAAGAGGATCATTTAACTGAGTTCTTCGCTGCGGCGTTAAGGTCTTCAGAACGTTTCAGTCGTGCATTTGTCAGGTTGATTTTTGGAGACGAAGATAGCAGGTTGATCAGCAAGGTCGAGACACAAGTTATCTATCCTGGATGCCGACCAGACATGCGTTTGATATTAAGTGATGGTTCAATTGTTCTTTGTGAAAATAAACTCGATGCTGCCGAAACGATCGGTAATGTTGAGAGTGGCAACCTTTTACAATTGGAGCGATATCTGCAATTGCCTGTGGATCATGTGATTTATATTCGCTCTGAGTTACTGTCGCCTTCATACCAAGTTACGAGCCATCCTAAGTATCTATCGCCGATAGAAAGGCCTCATTATTTGTGGCGTGATATTTACCCTTTGTTATGCGAAGACTCCAATCCAATCGTCAAAGAATTACGAGATGGTTTTAAGAGCATGGGATTTGTTCCTGCTCACCCAGTGATTGGCGATCTGACACGTAATGTGCCAAGAGAACAGAGAGAGAATTTCTCTAAGTTTTGGATGCCGACAACGACTGCGGCCATTCAACAAGGTTGGAAGGTAGCAATTGGAGATGTAGTAGAACGATACTTTTACCACGAAACAGCAGAACTTGCTCGGGAAGTGTTCGTAAGCCCAATAAACCCTACCCGATTTTTGATTCGTTACACACCGCAAATATCTCAATGTGACGCTCTATTAAGTGCACTAGATACCGTTGAAAGTGAAGCCGAAGCACTAGTAGTGGTAACGAAAAAAACGGTACCACGAGCGAGTGGAATGGTCACTGTTATAGATGTTGAAACTCCTATGAACAATGTTCTACCAGCTCAACTAAAAACAGTGGAACAGATAGAGTCTAAGCTCAAAGCGTATGTATTGCCTTATCTGACGCTAGCTTTTAAGTAACACCTGTTTTGATTTTATGTGAATAACTATCTCGACAGTGAGATGATGTTTACTTGGAACAATGTTCTTATCGCAATCTTAAAATAGTAAAGATTGGGTATTTAATTAATCAATAAAAAACTGTGGAAGAACAATGTTCCGAATGATAAGTCAGAGAACCTTTCTTTTAATAAGAGAGGCTTTCAGAGAGTAGTGTTTGTGGAGTTAATAATTAATACTCAACAACTAGCCTTCTAAAAATATAATTAATTAAAAGTCCTGAAGAGTAGTTTTGCAATTAATAATAAAAAGGCCGAGATAAACTCGACCTTTTTATCCAACGCTTAACCGCCAGTTGGCGCGGAAGTGTAACCATCTATTAGTGGATAAAATAGTGATACATTTAATTGTATTAAAACTAAATTTTCTTTAAGCCACCAGTGAGGTGGAAGAAATTATTTTTACTTTTAAAGGTTAAGTAATATTAGTTTAAATATATCTTTAAGCCACTTTCTAGATAGAAGCTCTGCTTCTTGCTACGGGATTTAATATATTAGAATGTTTTTTCTTAATCAAGTGTTTTTTCAACTTGACTAAAAAGTTTTTTATGTATAATAAAAACTATATTTTTGACTTTTTAAGTGGATGGATCTTAATTAATATGACTATGCTATGAGCTTATTTAGCAAAAGGTCGTATTGACCCAAGGCTTTGCTCATCCATGATTTTATAGATCTTATAGTAGGGATATTCTAAATATTGGAACAATGTTCCCTGAGTCGCGAGTGTTGCAAACGGTATTGGTGAGCTGGTGATTGATACTGCGAGAACACTGTTCTCGCTCAAATCATCAAAACCTAAAGATTGAGTATTTGATTAACAAATAAAAAATGCTTCGAGGAGAACGATGTTCTACTCAAAGCTTGTTACTTGAGACTTTGGGTAGCTGAATCAGTCTGCTTTTTCTACAACCATGCCACTTTGCTCTGCAAAGTGAATCAATCGAGTGATATTGCTTAGGCTCCATTGGTTGGTGATGGCTATCACCTCGTCGTTAGGCAGGGTAATCAGCGCGTCCTCATCGCTGTGGAAGCGGCGAATTCTACCTTGAGGGATATCATCTGCTAGGATGGCAATGCGTCGTCTTACTGGCTCGTTAAATGCGTTGAGTACATCATTCAGGCTTTGTGGCTGATGCTTCTCGATCCAGTCCGTGACTAACGCTAGCGCGAGGTGACGCTTTTTATAGGTATGACCGCTATAGCGGTACTCCGAGTAATCTTTTTCGCCTTTTTGAACGCTTGTGCGCTGCTCGGCACGCTTCTCGCGGAACTTCACTTGGTACTCTTCCACTTCTGGAACAGGGATGATCTGCTCAGCATTGATCAGTACATCTTCTTTGTAGCGATAGGGCGTGAGGCGCACACAACTGATATCGACGCCTTTATCACGCAGCCATAACACAGAAGTGGTGAGTTCTTTACCGAAGTCTGCTGAGGCTAGAACGATTCGCACATCGTTACCAAAGTCATCCAAGCTGTTCTCATCAAGATCGACAAACTCTAGGATGGCTTCGCGGGCCTCGATCTCTAGACCTTCTTTCTTCAAGTACTGGGCATAGTAGTCACATGCTTTGTCGAACGTCATGGTAGAGATCATTGCGGCATAGCGTAGCGCTTGAAGTTCCATATGCGCCCCGATTTCATCCCGCTTAAGCTCGATGACGACTAAGTTGGCATTTTTGTCGATGGCTAACAGGTCGATACGGCGGCGGCTGTCTTCCCAGTCTGAAAACTCCTCTGATATCACCAAACAGTCAGGAGCGATGGCATCAATACAGCCTTTCAGCGCTTCTTGTAAATCGTGCCGCTCTTGCAGCCCTTCGGCTGCAAAAGTGGTCGGTGTCAGTGCGGTGAGGTTTTTATTGGCGATATTGTATAGGCTCATGGTTATACCGCCTGTTCGACAATAGCATCAGTCAGATGTAGTTGAGTGATTTGGGACTCTTTTAATCGAGTT
This sequence comes from Vibrio sp. 1401, assembly GCF_033340295.1. Lineage (NCBI taxonomy): Bacteria > Pseudomonadati > Pseudomonadota > Gammaproteobacteria > Vibrionales > Vibrionaceae > Vibrio > Vibrio sp. 1401. The sequence continues at coordinate 178 of NZ_JAWOWF010000018.1, read as the reverse complement.
TTAAGTTGATCGCAGACATCCATAAAATGATTAACCATAGCAACAACAAGTTTTTGTTCTCTCACTGGAGGAATAGGAATAACAAACTTAGATATATTACTCCCGATTTCAGATAATAAGTGCGACATTCATGGAAAGGTGTAGAAGAGGAAGCCAACTGCTGAAAGTGGTACGCTCT
>NZ_JAWOWF010000017.1:0-92480 GCF_033340295.1 Vibrio sp. 1401 | reverse complement strand
GCTACGACGATTAATGGGTGTAGCCGATCAGATCGTAGCTTCTTGATTTAGTTCCATCGATTTAAGCAACAAAGCCGTAATCAGTAGAGATGAAGGCCTCATCATTCTCGATATGTGCAATAAACTCAGGGGCTTTAGCAAGGTGACAAAAGTAATCAATCGCTTTTCGTAAAGTATTACCATTGAATTCTTCATTCGCTGCAATCTTTGACATAGCAAAATCTGCTTGGCTCAGGACGACCCCTTTAGAATTAATTCTGATAAAGATTTCCGTTACCGTTTCAATATCAAGCTCCGAATCCAGCTCAATCATGCCGATCTGTTTTTTTACGATGTCACAGAGCTTATCAATACGGTCATAAATCAAATCCGCTTCAATATCAGAATTAAGCTCTAGGTACTTTGGAACAAGATGATGCACCTTTACCTCACCACTCATTAGTGGTGCTATATCATTCACCCAAGTTTTGTCTTTCTCAATTGCAGGGTTCAGTACTTCAAACTTTTCTTCTAATGGATTAAAAGCTATCTTGATCTTAACAGTTTGGTACTTCTGATTAATTACAGGTTGGCCCGTGAGAGCTGCTTGTAAAGCGGTGACACGTTGCTGTCCATCAATAAGTACTTTCTTACCCTCAGAAACAGAGCCATCTTTGAGTTTTACGTTAGGGTTTTTCCAGGCAATGATGTAACCGACGGGAAAACCTTGGTACAAACTATCGATCAAGTCTCTTACTTTTGATGAATCCCATACGAAAGGACGTTGAATCTCGGGTATCGCTATCTCACCTGACTTAACCCAGTTGACCACTGAATCGATCATGTACTGATTTACTGTATATTTTTGAGTTGTCATTATTTTCCTTATAAACCCATACCAGAACGCTCTACCTCTTCATGCAGCTCTTTCCAGTCAGGACAATACTTGGCGACTAGTTTCCAAAAGTTTTTGCTATGGCTTTTTTCTACGGTATGACATAGCTCATGAAGGATTATGTAATCCATCACCTTATTGGAAAACTCCATGCAACGAGGGTGGAACTCCAGAACATTGTTCTCGGTGCAGTTAGCCCAACGTGCATCAAACTTTTTTATGTGGAAAGTTGTGGCTTGCATACCCGTTTCCTGCTGCCAATAGCGTAAACGAGAAGCAACTTTGTCTAAGGCTTTTTGTTTGTAGAAACGTTCTAAAGCTGGTTTGAATCGCTCACGGCTGACGAAGTGGCCTTCGGGAGAAAGAACTTTAAAACGGCTTTGGTTAAACTTCACTTCTACCGTCGATAACTCTGGCGCAGGGATCACTTCACAATAGAAAGAACGACCACGGTAGGGCGCTCGGCTACCTGTGACGATTTCTTCTTTTAACGGTTGATTTACTTCGGCTAGGCGCTCTTTGATCCACCTTGCTCTATACTGAATCAGCTCTCGTTGCTCGTCCTCAGAGGCACTTGGGCCTCTAAGAAGAACGGTCTTACCTCGTTCTACAGTAACGTAGTGGTGACTGAGTTTTGAATCGAGCTTAAATTCCCACTCGATTTCAGTTGTACCGTATTGAAAAATTGGCATCTGTTTCTTTCGTCATTAATGAAGCAAAGGATCAGTTGTTCAGCATAATACTGAAAATTTCAGCAGAGTGCTGACGTGCTACTGTCATATCCCAGCCTCCAAGACCACGTAAAATCGTTCTGATTGTTTTCTTGATCTCATTGTGAATATCAGTCTGTTTTTTCCATATCGGAGACAACATTACTTCAGCGATATCAGGGTGGCTAAAGATGCCTTTAGTCCATGCCAGAGCTTCAGCTTCCTCTACCTGCTTTTCCAAGTAGTTGAACACGGCTCGCTCTGTTGCTGTTTCCAAGCCCATTTCAGATGGTTTTGCATCTTTATCACGAACACGCTGAGCAAAAAGTTCTAGCTGCTCTAGGAATAGAGCTTGTTCAATACGTCCTTCACGTTCATCTTGGATAAGTTTCTCTAGCTCTTCTTCCAAGTCGCCAAAGAAGGCAGGATCTTTACCTTTACCCGTCTTAATGGTGTGTTTGAGTTTGTTCTTCATGACCAACGCTGCACTCCCTGCACTTTTTTGTTTGCGGAGTAGATCCATATCTGCAGCATCCAGAATTGAAACTTCACGACCTAGCAAGCTCTTAACTTCACTTGCTTCTATATGCTCGTCGAGCATGTTTTTAAGCAGCTCAGATTCAGATGCGGTGATGCGAACCGTATCAGCACTCTCAGGCATTTTGTTGCGCAGTTGGAGTTTTATCTCATTCAGCACTTTGAAGTAAGGCTGATATTTAGATGCGCGTTCGTCGGGTAACACGATATCTAAGCGGCTATTGAATCCAGCGAGAGCAACGAGGAAGTCTTCAACAATATCTAGACGAGTATCTGGGTCTAGGTAGAGATCTGCATCCTCTTTGTAAGGTTCTGGTTGCTTCACGGGATTGTGCTTTTTCGGAAGAATGTCTAACACTTTTGTCAAAGCTGATTGAAGACGTGGTAACTCCGCTTCTACGTCCGTCCATACTTGATCGGGTTGTACGTCACCCCCATAAACTTTCAGCGCTTCATCTAGGTACTCAACTACACCGAAATAATCGACAATGTAACCCGCTTTCTTACCTTTTCGAGTTCGGTTTACACGAGCAATAGCCTGAAGCAAAGTATGTTCTTTTAGCGGTTTATCCAAATATAGAGTGCTGACAATAGGAGCATCCCAGCCAGTTAACAGCATGTCAGAAACGATGATTAACCCAATGTTGTTAAACTTGGTTTCTTCTTTGGTATTAGCAGACTCATCACCATACGGTAGCTTAAATTCATCGTTCACCAAGCTTGGGATCTTTTCTGACGGTACAGCTATCGGTGTTTGGCCTTGTTTGAGTTCTCGCTTGATACGCTCTTCGATAGTTTCAAGTTTTGAGGTTGAGCCTGATGCATAATGAGCTTGTTGTTCACTAATACCTGTACGCTTATCTGTCATACTACCGAGAGAAATAACCACTCGGCTTTCAAAGGTCGGCAGACCTTCGTTTTGACGTTCCTGCATGATTTGGTTCAGTACGTCTTTATAGCGAACAGCCATATCACGCCCGTCACATACCAGCATGGCTTTAAAGCCGCGAGGCTTCACACTTGATAGAAAATGTTCGACGAGATGGCGAGCATTCTCCTCAATACGCCCGATAGCACCACGACGTTTTTTGAGTAACTCTTGCTTTAGCTTTTTCTTACGGGCTAAAGGCTCATTACCAAATTCATCCTCAAAAGCTTGTTTTAGCTTTCCGTCGCTACCCCATTGCGCCATACCTTCAAGATATTTAATAGGCAGCGTTGCACCATCTGCAACCGCCTCGTCGAGGCGGTAAGTATCGATGTACTCTTTACCGCCGAATGTACCCAGGGTTTCTTTATCGTCTTTAAAAAGCGGGGTGCCAGTAAATGCTATGAACTTGGCATTAGGTAAAGAAGCACGCATGAATGCAGCAAGGAATCCATACTGGCTGCGGTGAGCTTCATCAACCATCACGAAGAAGTTTGGCTTGGTACTCAGAACACGAAAATCAACTTTCTCTTCGCTCACGAGTTCCCATTTGGCTTTTTTAGGGTTGCCATTAGCATCGGCTTGACCGTGAAGAACATTGTTCTCCTTCAAAATCCAGCACTGTTCTTGCCCAGAATCATCCTTCCTCAAAACGCGTCTGACACGACTTTTAGAGTCTGCAATGGAATCCTCATCTTCAGACTCTTTTGCGGCCTGTATCTGCTTACCATCGCTTTCTTGAAACTTTTGAACGGTCGAAGTGAAAATGGTGCCGTAGTCATTGCTGAGCATGGCTTCTAGCCCAGCGACGGAATCTGCTTTAATCGATTCAAGGCCGACATTAGTAAAGGTATTGTGGATCTGACGGTCAAGGTCAGTGCGGTCGGTAAGAATCAAAATACTTGGGTTATTGAAACCAGAAATTTCGGCTCGCATTAAACGGGCAAGTAGTGCCATCGTCAGTGATTTACCACTCCCTTGCGTATGCCAAACCACGCCGCCAAGTTCTTGGCCTAATAGCTGTGGGTCTTTACCCTGTAGACGGAGTAGCGTTTTCTCTACGGCACGCCACTGTTGGTAACGTGGCAGTTTCTTGATCATGACGCCTTTTTCAATTTCATACATAGGGTAGAAACAGACTAAACGCACGAATCGGGAAGGCTCGAATAATGCCCACAGTAGCTTGTCTTGCTCTGTAGGCTTCTTTCCTAATCGATTTTCTAATTCGGTAAGAACAATGTTCTCGTCAGGCTTTTTCGGATCAAATTTGTAAGTTAGATAGAACTGTTCTGACGCATAGATAGCACCATACTTGGCTTGGCTGCGGTTAATGGCAGCACAAACCATATTAAAGGCAAAGTGTTGAGTAAAAGTGCCTTGGTAGCCATCAATTTGTGCAATGCCTTTGCTGAGCTTAATTGAGCTGTTTTTACACTCAATCAAGCCCAGGGGTAAGCCATTAATGAATAACAATAAATCTGGCTTAAAAAGTTCATCGTTGGCATTTTTACCGATGTACTGATCAACCACATGGAATAAGTTACCCTCGGCACCCGTTTGGTTAATGAAGCGGATACTACGAGGTTGACCATATTTGTCTTTTTGTTGCAGGTTCGATTGAAACAGAACATGCTTCCAGAACGCATGGTTAGCCAGCATTAAGTCGCTGTTATGTTCAAACCATATGTCTCTGAGCTGTTTAATCGCTTTGCCTGCTCCGTTTGGAATCTCGGCCAGCCAAGGATTAAGGGCGTGTAGCCTGTCAGTTAACACTGACTCCAGAATAACAGGCTCGGTCTTGTGTGTTTGCTCTACATTTCGACCTTTAATATGCTGATAACCAAGAGTTTTTAACCATTCAATCGCTGGGCGTTCTACCCCAACTAGCTCTGGATTTGATGATTCAGCCTGACCTGACATACCTTATTCCTTTATTTATTGTTATTCATTTTTTATTGTTCATTTAAATTACATTTTTTGTTTTTTAGATGCCTTCGTTTGAAGGCATCATAGAGCTATAGCTAAGCTGCTTCAGTTTCCTCAACAGGAACTCGCCATTTACCCGTAAGTAGCTTCTGCATTAAGCCTTTTTTCAGTTGCTGGGTTTCGTGTTTTTGAGCTTTCAAAAGGGCAACTTTTTTATCGACCTCTGTCAATATACTTGTGATTGCGGCTTGCTCTTTAAAATGTGGTATTGCTATTGGTGTATTACGTATTGTTTTTAAAGATAAATTTTTGATAGTTGTGCCTGTTAATCCCATAGCAAACCATTTGGATACGTTTGAGGTGGATAAGTAGTAGTATAGAAACTCTTTTTGTATCATTTCTTTGGGAGAAAGGTATGCAGCACTTTTGCCCAAAACAATAGAGCTTCCATCGTAATACGCCAAGCTTCCAATAGTTCCATTGATAGATAGTAAAATAGTGTCTAGAGATAGCTCCTTTTTGTGCTTATCATACTCATTTTTAGACACGCATTTAGTTTTTTTAGTAATTACTAATTTGCCATTCTTTATGTTATTTCCATTTACAAACCTGTACTCTGAATCTTCAACATATTTAGGTGTTGTGTGAATGCCATCACCAATTTTTTCACAAACATCATTTAGAGTTTTTGGTTGCCAAGCTTGAGGGTATTCTCCTGTCGGTAATAGATAAAACTCAGTATGCGGTTGCCACTCTCCATTCTCGTCCTGAACACCGACACCTTCTGAAAACAGCTTTTGCATTAAGCCTGTTTTAAGCTTTTCGGTTTCTGCAATTTTTTGGTCGATAAGGTCGATTTTCTTATCAACAGTTGAAAGGATATCTGCAATTTTCTGTTGTTCTTCGATTGTAGGGATAAGAATACTCATCTTCGCAATCATTTCCATTCGCACCGAATCTACAGAACCTTTTGCACTCATTCGTGATACACGCTGAAAAAAGCGATAGCGAAAAAACTGGTAGAAATACCTTCCTAAAACGTGAGGTTTAAAGTTATGGATGTTATAGACACGTTGATGGTAGTGAAATTTCCCATTCACATAGTGATAAATCTTACCAACTCCTACACCATCACCTGATGTCAAAACTCCCTCTCCATCAAACGTATATTTGTTTACTCTTTCAATAGTGTTTGAGCGTACAAAAAAGGGATATTTACCACCATCTTCTCGGTCTTGAGTATCTCCAGTGCCTGTTTTTATCGATGCAAAGTCTTCGATGTGCTCAACTTTCCATCCATCAGGAATGTTATTAATCTTATTACCAAGCATAATTAACCCTGTTTAATGATGGATGACAATTGTTTAGATAAAGATTGATCAACCTCAGCTAGTTTCGAATCAATATTTGTAAGATTGTTCAGTACATCTTGTATATCTACAATTTCTTCGGGTTCTGAAGTATCTACATATCGACTGATGTTGAGATTAAAGTCATTCTGTTTTATTTCTGCAATATCGACAACGCGTAGATATTTATCAACCGAGACAGAGTCCAGCAACTTAGAAAGTTTATCTTCCGTTTGCTTTCCTGCATCAACTAAAGTTTGTTTCGCTTTGCTGTACTCGGTCGTGATGCGCTTGATATCGCCTTCGCGAAGGAAGTTCATCGCCTTACCTTCACCAAACTCGGCGGAAGCATCAACGAAAATAACCTTGTTCTTCAGTGCAGCAGGTTTGTCTTTATTGATGATCAAAACAGCAGCCGCAATGCCTGTGTTGAAGAAAAGTGCTGGCGGCAAACCAACTACACCTTCGATCAAGTCGCCTTTAAATTCATCGTTGCCGATAAGCATACCTTTACGAATTTTACCCTCATCACCTTCACGGAAAAGTACACCGTGAGGGACGACAACGCCGATACGACCGTCATCTTTCGTTGAGGCAACCATATGCTGAACAAAGGCTAGATCTGCTTTTGTCCTCGGTGCAACGCCAAGACCAAAACGACCATAAGGATCTTTAAGGTCAGTGCTGTATTTCACGTTTCTCTCTTTGCCACTTTTTCCATCAATGATTTTACCGTCATTGAGTTCTAGCGGTTCCCACCACTTAGATTGAGAGAAAGGTGGGTTGGCAATCACACGGTCGAACGTTTGAAGGCCTTCGCCATCTTTATGTAATGGATTTACCAGTGTATCGCCGCGCTTAATGTCACCATCTAGGTTGTGCAAGAACATGTTGAGTTTAGCAATTGCCCATGTTCCTAGGTTCTTCTCCTGACCGTAAAGTTTACAGTTAGGCTTGCCCATGATGGTGCCATTCTCGTAGTTCTCTTTGATGTGACGAGCGGACTCAACCAACATGCCGCCACACCCACAGGTCAAATCATAAATCTCATGGCCTGGTTGTGGGTCAATCAGCTTAACGATAAGTTCTACCACTTCATGAGGGGTGTAGAACTCGCCGCCTTTCTTGCCAGCATCATCAGCAAATTTACCAATCAAATACTCGTATGCATCACCAAGTAGGTCGGCTTTGTAGAGGTTTTTATTGCCCAGCTTGTGCTGGTTAAAGTGACGGAGTAGGCGAGTTAGTAACTCATTGCTGAGCTTCTCTTTATCGCCAAATTGAATGGCGGTAAGCACTTTTTCTAGTGATGGGTTTTGATGTTCGATTTCAGCAAAGGCTTCATCGATGTACTCACCAATATTTTCCGTTCTTTCGATCAGCTTGTTCCAACGTGCATACACAGGAACGAATTGCTCTGGGTTATCTTCCTGAATGAGCGCCATTGCATCTTCGGCGCTGCAACCTTCTTCTTCCATCACGGCTTCTACACGCTCGTCAAATACGTCTGAAAGACGTTTTAAGAACAGGAGACCAAAGATATAGTTTTTGAAGTCTGAGCTATCTACTGTGCCACGCATGATGTTTGCGCTGCCCCAAAGCCATGTTTTTAGCTCTTCAAGGCTGATTTTTTCTACTGCGGTATTGGTTGTCATAACTTTCTCGATAGAAGTGCATTCGCTCTTGCGAATCCTTTTACTAATTAGTCGGGATTATACCTGACTGGAGTGCTAGTTTAAGCAAGCTCTAGCCATAAAAGTGGTGGAATCATGATTTAAGAACACTGTTCTATAGTTTTTTTGTTTTTAATCATGTAATTCGAAATCAACAAAAAATTAAAACCGACAATGTGAACAGTGTTCTCTTATCCCCCAAAGACCAATAAGAAAAATTTACTCTTAAAAATCAAAGGTATAAATATAACAAGTGGCAACTTAGATTTTTCTTGTCACTCGTCTCAAAACAAAAAACAAAAAACAAAAAACAAAAAACAAAATTTGCTCTAGTGACTCCGATAGCAACTAACTTCTATCTATCAATGATGGTAATGCCAAAGAGCAAAGCTCTTTAGCTTATTCTACTTTACAAGGTGAACTCTTTGCATGCTCGTCAGATTATGAGGTTTGATACTAAAGGATCAACAGAATATTACTCCGTACAAGATAACTCGGTATAGGTAAGCAATCAGTAGCAAAGTTTAGTGATTGGTTCTCCATTTACACTGACGCAGAAAACATCGGGAACACTGTTCTTGCCACTTTGTGACTTCACTCCCCCCTTCTTTATCAAACTGAACTTAAGCATTCAAAGCTTTATAGTTCCGAGCATGTCACTAGGCAATGCTAAAGAGTAAGCTCTTTAGCTTTTTCTATTTTGTTTGTTATATGAACACTGTTCTTTGGTTCTTTTAGGTATACCCGTCACATCTATATGAGCTTGAGCGTCATTTAGGTTGAACTCAGACTTAAATGAACTATAGTTCACTAGAGTATCTAAATGAACCATTAGGAATAAGACAGTATGATTTATGGATATTTGCGAGCATCTACTTCGGAGCAAGATGCTACTCGTGCAAAAACTTACCTCGAAAGGTTTGCAAGTGAGCACAAAGTAACAGTAGCAGAGTACTTCATTGAAAATGCTTCAGGTCGAGATTTTGACCGACCTATCTTAAATCAGCTTATCGATATTGCAGAAGATGGTGACACCATCCTTGTGGAGCAATTAGATCGCTTAACACGTCTATCAAGCGAGGATTGGGAAAAGCTAAAAAACAAGCTAGTTCAATCTGGCGTATCGATTGTAGCTGTCGATATCCCTACGAGTTACCAGTTATTAAAGAATGACGACTCTATCGGTGATGAGCTTACGAACATTATTTTCAAGAAGCTGAATGAACTTCTCTTTGATGTACTCGCAGCGATTGCCGCGAAGGATTATGAAGATCGTAGAAGACGACAAGCGGAAGGAATAAATAAAGCTAAGAAAGAAGGCAAGTACCGAGGCAAACAGCAGACTCAAGAAACTGTTGGAAAGTGCCTCAAGGCTAATCAATACATCGAATCAAATGGGCTATCACAGCTCAAAGCCTGTCAGTTAGCTGGAGTATCAATTTCAACCTGGCGGAGATTTAATAAAAGTAACAGACCAAACTAAGCAGGACTAAAATCACATATACTAACTCATACACGATCTGACAGATTTGATTATAAAGTGTGACTTAATCGTACACCCACACTCGACATCACACAGCTCACTTTTGGACAGAACGCTTTAGAACTATTGCCCTAATCCACTGTAATCAGATTAGGAAAAGTATGTTAATACTTATATGTCTGTTGGGTATTGAACTTAGAACTAACCTTCGCAGAATCTGACAAAGTAGCACCAAATGAAACTAAATGCTTAAAATATTAAGCTAATTAGAACACCTTTTCGGTTCAAAACCCATACAATGTCGTTTTTTTTGACTGGGTGTTTTTTAGTCAGAAATTAAAGGGGAGGAATATTGACTGTAGATTCAGTTGGTTGATGGTTTATTATATTCAACAGCACGATAGTAATCCAATTTAATAACGGTCGCTAGATTGTTTAAATATTAGACTACCAAACCACGTTAATTTTTCAGGTTAGAATGTTAATGCTTTGAGGTTTAGACTACCCGTCATTTTAGAGAAATATTTTTCAAGTACTACGAAGTTTTTATTTTTGAATATTGTTCTTATATTACCACGGAATTTTAATTTTTCTCTTACCAGAAAAACTATTAAACACTTTTCGTCAGCTCTTAAGTTTCTCGTCCTTATAATACCATAAAATATTTTTTATTTAAAACCCCCACAAAAAAATTAAAATTTTTGTGATTTTTAGTTTCTCCCCTGAGAAAACCACTTTTTTATTTTTGTGATAATACTACTTTTTTATTTTTGTTTTTATTATACAAAATATTATTGAACAGTCATCATCTCTCTTTTATCTTTTCATCCTTATATTGCCACAACCCTTCCACTATAGTCATCATTGTAATGCATTGATATAAATACACTTTATGCATTTCGCAACATGTTAACATTGTTAGCATTTGATTAACTTCATTAATTATTTAATTTTCAGCACCTAAGCACAAACGAGCCAACTGTATATAATTCACACTGTTTAAATATTGTTCGGCTCACGATAATTTTTTGCACTTCCAATCTTTTCATATTTTATTATCCTACGCACATCGCTAGGCAGGCAGAAACTTGATCAGGAAGCTCATTAGGTTATATCCAATAATGTTTATTGCTAAAATTTAATTCTTGCTATATAGGAAAACTTACTATGTATAAATCCATTTCAAATAAGACAAAAAATAATTTGAAACACATTAAACGTCTATCCAATGAGGTGAAATTATATTTCAATAGCTTTCAGTCATTCGATCCGCACGACAGTTCTGTACCCACCTATGAAATTAGTTCTGGCAATGTCTATGTACTCAATAGGGCATTAAGTTGCACAGTGACCAATAAAGGCCATCGGTTACTTAATGATACCGCGCTTTTTGAGGCATTTAATCGTTCACGAAAGGGCGAAAAACGTCTCGACGGTATGCCAGCAGTCATTGGGGCCAACAACCTTCTTCCGCATGTAACGCCTGAAATTCAGGAACTTGCTCAGCGCGTGTACTACGAAGACAAAAATGGTAACACTAGGTATGGCTATCGAGCGGAGTTGGTCGGTTCAATCTGCATTCTCTATAGTCGACTAAAGCGTGAGGGTCAATTACATCACACACAATACGATCTGTATTGGCGTTGCATCGAGATGATGGAAGAATCTGTCAGCTCCTCCATTGTATCACTCATAGACGAGGCCTGCGGTATCGCTCGCTCTGCTAGCGAAACGCCTGCGACGGATGCGCTGAAGAAAATGACAACATTGAAGAATCAACTGAGCGCTGTGCCAGTGGATGGTATGTTCCCCGTCGCGTTTTATGAGCAAGTGCATCGTGTTTATGGTCATAAATTCCGTGGCATGGGTAAAACTCAGCAATGGGTAGCACAAGTCACACTCCGCTACGTCTATAGTCTGCTGCCACCTGAAGTTCAGAGTTTTTTAAAAAAAAGCCGAACGTACAGCGATAAAGGTCATCCGAAACACAAGATTTATCAGCGCCTTACAGAGGATATTGGCTATGCCATCCTAAAGTCGCACATCTCAGAAGTTACTGGCTTGCTACGTGCCTGCCCGTCAGGTCAACCTCGTAAGTTCAAGTCCTTATTTCAAACATTCGCTGAGAACAAACAAAATGATTTTGTAAATATTGATATTGATTTTGACTATTACATACAGGAAAGCGACGAGAACCGCGAGCTGTCTCGTGAGTTAGAACTGGCTAGCTAATTAATAATAGGGGTTAGGGACTAACGTTCGACAAGGTTAATATGATCTAGTAGTTTATCGCTATCCCTCCCTTTGGTATCGCTTTTTCCGACCTCCTTTACCTGCATCACTATCGGCCACAAAAGGCTTTCCCATAGGGAGCGATACAGGCTTACCCTGTTCCGTATGTTACGTAAAATGTCAACTTAGATGCTCACTCTAGTACGGAGAGTATAACGATCACGAAAGGCCACTGCCCAACTCCTTTCCGACTCTCATTGCCATTTTGGCCACAGCGTATTAACCACTTCCGCTGCTTCATCACATAACGTACCTTTAATGGATTCACATGCGTTCATCATATTGACTCCCTAGCACTTACCCGAACTGTGGTTTTCAGGAGGAACATCCTCTCACGATTTTGTTCCCACTCAGTCTAACGGCCAAGTTTCGTTACATTGTCGGATTCGCTACTTTATTCAGAATCCTAGGGGCATCTGGTGATACATTCACTCTTGTCGTGGTGAACAACGCTTCATACGACTTCAGGTCTGGTCACATCGGGGAAGTGAAACTGACAGATTGCCCCAACTCATTCATGTCCCATTCCGAGCTGGTAACTAGGAAGAAATCCTTCTCAGTTTCTTTTCAACTCATAATTTTTCAACCTTTATCGTCAGCTTACTCCAGCTCATGGGAATAGTGCTGTTATTTTCATATCGTCATTGTGTAGAGACAATAAAGTTTGCCCGTAGCGCACAACTTATTGTTTCGGTTAGTAGAGTATTGATGGCTGTTAAGCCAATGCCCTGAACAGGTCTGGTTAAGACCTACACCATACGGGCAAACTCTATTGTCATTCGCCTTGTTTTAACGAGCAGAGTTTATTGTTCCTGCACAACTAGTTTTTAGTTACTTGCCCTATTCCCACGCATGGGAATCAGTCATGATCGGCATGCTCTGAAAAATCGAGTGCCACTGATTTTAAGCTACTCGCTCTATTCCTACGCATGGGAATCAGCCATGATCGGCATGCTCAACAAAATCGAGTGCCGCTGATTTTTAGTTACTCGCTCTATTCCCACGCATGGGAATCAGCCATGATCGGGATACTCAGTAAAATCGAGTGCCGCTGATTTTCAGTTACTGGCTCTATTCCCACGCATGGGAATCAACTTGATCGGCATACTTAGCAAAATTGAGTGCCACTAATTTTTAGTTAGTTTCTCTATTCCCATGCATGGGAATCAACCTTATCGGCATACTCAACAAAATCGAGTACCGCTGATTTTCAGTTACTTGCTCTATTCCCACGCATGGGAATCAACTTGATCGGCATACTTAGCAAAATTAAGTGCCGCTAATTTTTAGATAGTTTCTCTATTCCCATGCATGGGAATCAGCCTTGATCGGCATGCTCAACAAAATCGAGTACCGCTGATTTTAAGCTACTTGCCCTATTCCCACGCATGGGAATCAACCATGATCGGCATACTCAGTAAAATCGAGTGCCGCTGATTTTAAGCTACTTGCTCTATTCCCACGCATGGGAATCAACTTGATCGGCATACTCAACAAAATCGAGTGCCGCTGATTTTTAGTTACTTGCCCTATTCCCACGCATGGGAATCAGCCATTATCGGCATGCTCAACAAAATCGAGTGCCGCTGATTTTTAGTTACTTGCTCTATTCCCACTCATGGGAATCAACCTTATCGGCATGTGTGCAGGAACAATAAACTTTGCCCGTTAAAACACGGCGTTTGCCCGTAAGGTGTAGGTCTTAACCAGATCTGTTCAGGGCATCGGTTTAACAACCATCAATACTCTACTAACCGAAACAATGGGTTGTGCGCTACGGGCAAACTTTCTTGCTTACGGGCAATCTTTATTGTCTCAACACACGTCATACCTAATTGATTAATTAGGTCCCACTGTCATAACCGTATTCACATGCGTGGGAATGGCTGTCTGACCTTCATATCTTGAAATTTAATTGGTTAAACAACCCTATGTCATAACCACTTTCTCATGTATGGAGTAATTGAATGATGTGATACGCCCTAACTAACCAAGCTAGCTCGACTTGGAGTATTGTTTAGGAAACTTCAGAATTGGTAATTTAAAAGTGCAATGAGCGCGAAATACAACATAACGCTCGGTTTAATCAAATGACGGGTATTAATGTCGAGTCAACCAATCATTGATCCAGAAATAGCTACCAGATTAGATATGTAAAAACAGAAACCAAACATTAAGCATTTGATTTGTAATAATATAAAAGAAAAAGTAACAGACTCAGATCCCCTAACCAAGTTTTATTAGCCTATTTGAGATCTTGTTTAAGACATCAAAGATGTATGCCTGAATAGATATATCCTATAGAGGGGTAAAGCATTATCTATCCCCTGAAAGGGATAATGCACTATCTATCCCTTTTAGGGGATAAAGCATTATCTATCCCCTGAAAGGGATAATGAATCATCTATCCTCTGGAAGGGATAGTCATGTTATTATCGCTTGTAAGGGATAATATCACTAAAAATCTATAGCAAATTTTGAATATAGGTCGAATAGGTTATGCGGATCTCACTAGATAAACAGACTACTCGGGGGTAGTACAAATGATATATAGCCCAAAACAACTCGCAGACAGAATGCTCCTCATAAGGCAAAAAAATCGCTGGAGTCAAAGTGAGCTAGCAAAAAAAGTAGGCTTAAAACAATCGACTATTTCTAACTTTGAAAATAATCCCAGTGGAACAACACTTTCAACCTTTTTCAAACTGCTTCAAGCGATGGAGCTGACAATAAGTGTATATGAAAAAAATCATAAGCCAGAGAGCAATACTAATAGTGATGAGGATTGGTGATGCAAGAATTAGTCGCATATATGAACGGAGAGCTTGTTGGTAGATTACAAAAACAAACAAATGGAGCACATTCTTTCAAATATGACCCTAGCTGGATTGATAGTGATAAAGCCCGCCCTTTATCACTATCATTAAAACTACAACTAAATTCTATAAAGTCAGACGCAGTCATCAACTACTTTGATAACCTTTTGCCTGACACCCCAAAAGTTCGAGACAGAATTGTAGCAAGATACAAGGCAGCATCTAAACAGCCATTTGATCTTCTCAAAGAAGTCGGGAAAGATAGTGTTGGAGCAGTCTCATTATTGCCTCCAGATCAACCTTACAAAGAAGAGCCTCTTAGCTATGAAATATTAGACGAGAACAAACTTGAAAATGTACTTCTCGCCTACAAGTCGGACATCCCACTAGGAATGCTAGAAGAGGAAGATGATTTTAGGATTTCTGTAGCAGGCGCCCAAGAAAAAACAGCTCTACTTCGCTTCAACGAACAATGGTGTATACCAAAAGGTAATACACCAACAACACACATTATAAAGTTACCTATCGGTGAGATACAGCAAGCTCAAGCAACATTGGATTTAACAGATAGTGTTGAAAATGAATTCTTATGTATTGAGTTAGCTCGGGAGCTTGGTTTTCAAGTACCTAAAGTTGAAATCATCCAAACAAGTGAAGTAAAAGCATTAGCAGTAGAGCGCTTTGATAGACGTTGGAACCGTGATAAAACAAAACTATTGCGTTTGCCACAGGAAGATATTTGCCAGGTAAATGGAATGCCCTCATCTATCAAATATGAATCTCAAGGTGGACCTGGAATTGCAGAAATAATGGATCTATTAATGGGTTCTAACAATGCAATCGAAGATCAATATAACTTTATGAAATTCCAAGTTTTTCAATGGGCTATCGGCGCAACAGATGGACATGCTAAAAACTTTTCTATCTTTATAGAAAAAGGAGGAAGCTACAGACTAACCCCTTTCTACGACATTTTATCAGCATACCCAGTACTAGGAGGAAGAGGCCTAAACATTCGGAAGTTAAAGCTTGCTATGGGGTTAAAAGCAACCAAGGGTAAAAAGTATGAGATAAGTAAAATCTATCCTCGTCACTTTATTGATACAGCTAAGCATGTAGGTTTTGACCAAGAAAAAATGCAAGCGATTCTTGATGAAATGCAAGTTGAAATGCCTAAAGCTATTGAGCGCTTAAAATCCAGATTACCTAAAGAGTTCCCGACTCAAATTGCTGACTCTATCTTCAACAACTCACTTAATATGACTGAAAAACTAAAACTAGGTAGCTAAGACGTAAGCGCCCATGAACCTACGGGGCGGTTTGCTAATGTTTGAAGTTCCATGGTAGAAGCGCATCTATATTAGGCTCAGCTTTCGCTGTCTCGACGATGCTGTAAAGCATCGCACTCGCTTCAACCTCATTTGGATTGGTCGAGAAGAGACCGTTTTTTCTGCCAATGACCAGAGGTTTAATTGCACGTCAGCACTGTTATTGTCGATAGTTAAGTGGCTGTCGTCAATGTAGCGAATAAGTTTCGGCCATTGTCCGAGCGTGTATTTTATCGCTTTACCTGACCATTACATGGATAAAACTAAGATCTTTCATGAGCATGTTCAAAGTACAGTCAACATCAGCCCTGTATTGCCTTTGATATGAGTTTATAAAGCACTTGATATATCCACACCATAGTAGCACTCCTTCGGTATCAACTAGGATTTGGCAATACATCGATGCCCAACTCCCCAATGTAAACAAAGCACGTACTAACATTGAAAGGGGAATAGTAAGCATGGTAATTCAGTTAGTTACATTAAGCTTCACGCTTACTTGACTAGTTACTTGACTAAAAATAGCAAAAACGAAAAAGGGCGTAGCAAGTACTAACCTGCTACGCCCCGAAATAAATGGCACGCCCTATAGGATTCGAACCTATGACCACATCCTTAGAAGGGACGTGCTCTATCCAGCTGAGCTAAGGGCGCGCTACAGGGACAGGATTATACGAGTTCAAACGGGTAAATCAACGGGTTTTCATAACATTCTGATCTGAATGCCTAAAAAAAGTCCATTAAAACGCTTAATGTTCAAAAACACCACAAAGCAAACGTTTGCTTATGGATGTTGATAAGAAATTCTGCGACAATGCGCCGCAGATAATCTGCCTTCTTAATTTATAAGGAAAGTCATGACTGCTCAAAATATAGACGGAACTCTCATTTCCCAAACTGTTCGATCCGAAGTGGCTGCACGTGTTAAAGCACGTGTTGAAGCTGGGCTACGTGCTCCTGGTTTAGCAGTGGTTCTAGTTGGTGAAGATCCTGCCTCTCAGGTTTATGTCGGTAGCAAACGCCGCGCATGTGAAGAAGTTGGGTTTGTTTCTAAGTCTTTTGACCTTCCTGCGTCTAGCTCAGAAGAAGAGTTACTAGCGCTGATTGATGAATTAAACAATGATGATGAAATTGACGGCATTCTAGTGCAATTACCCCTTCCTGCGGGCATAGACACAACACATGTTTTAGAGCGCATTCACCCAGAGAAGGACGTGGATGGCTTCCACCCTTATAACGTTGGCCGTCTTGCGCAACGTATTCCAAAGCTTCGCTCTTGCACGCCAAAGGGCATCATTACCCTACTCGACCGTTACAACATTGAGCTACGTGGTAAACATGCGGTTGTGGTTGGCGCATCAAACATTGTTGGTCGTCCAATGACACTTGAGCTGCTGCTTGCGGGCTGCACAACAACAACATGTCACCGTTTTACCAAAGACCTAGAGAGTCATGTGCGTCAAGCTGACGTTGTCGTGGTTGCGGTTGGTAAACCTAACTTCATCCCTGGTGAGTGGATTAAAAAAGGCGCAGTGGTGGTCGATGTCGGTATTAACCGTCTTGATTCAGGTAAACTAGTTGGCGACGTGGAATACGACAAAGCACGTGAAAGTGCGAGCTTTATTACTCCTGTTCCTGGTGGCGTTGGCCCAATGACCGTCGCAAGTTTAATTGAGAACACGATGCTCGCTTGCGAACAGTTCCACACAGACAAATAACGTAAATTTCAGATACGAAAAAGGCTCCGCAAGGAGCCTTTTTGCTAATTGTTGATATCTATTTCAATTACAGACTTAAAATCACGCCCGCAATAGAAGCGCTCATTAAGTTCGCCATGACACCAGCGATAATCGCACGGAAACCATGCTTAGAAACAAATGCACGCTTTTCTGGTACCAAAGAGCCCAACCCTCCAATCAGCATCGCCATGCTTGAGATATTTGCAAAGCCACACAAAGCAAACGTCACGATTGCTTGTGAGTGTTCACTAAGTTGAGACTTCACTTCTGCAAGCTGGATGAAAGCGACGAACTCATTCACCACAATCTTGTTACCAATCAGCGAGCCTGCTGTGGTTGCTTCTTGCCATGGTATACCCAACAACCAAGCGACTGGCGCAAACACAAAACCTAGGATGAGCTCAAAACTTAATGGTGTCCCAATCAGATCACCTATCCAACCTAACATACCGTTTAGCATTGCAATGACACTAATAAACGCCAGTAACGTACCACCGACCGATACAGCAATGCGTACACCCGCCATGGCACCATCGGCTAATGCTTCTACTACGTTGGTTGCACGTGGAATTTCAACTTGGCTAATGTCGATATCTGCTGCTTTATCCGTATCTTCTGGCATTAAAATTTTTGCCATCAACAAGCCGGCAGGTGCCGACATAAATGCAGCTGCAATAAGATAGTTGAGGTCGACACCCAGTGATGCGTAACCGACCAACGTTCCGCCAGCAACTGACGCTAAACCACCTGTCATAACTGCAAAGAACTGCGAGTCAGTCATGTGTTTTAGGTAAGGCTTTACCATCAATGGTGCTTCAATGGTACCGACAAAAATGTTTGCTGTTGCAGACAAAGACTCCGCACGACCGATACCCAGCAGCTTTTGAATACCACCACCGATAAAGTTAATGATTTTTGGCATCACACCAATGTGATAAAGACCTGAGATAAGAGAGGAGAAGAAAACGATGATACCCAGAACATTGATCGCAAAGGTGAAGCCCCCTGTCGCCAAATTACCGAATAAAAACGCAATGCCCTCTTGACCATAGTTGATCAAATTCGACACAACACTGCTCACTGAATTCAGCGCATCTCTTCCTGCTGGTACATATAAAACCAACAACGCAAACAGTACCTGCAAAGCAAACGCAAACGACACCGTTCTCAGCTTTATATTTTTTCTATTTGTAGAAAGTAGCCATGCTAGGAATAGTATGGCTACGATACCAATAATTGAGTTCATAAAATGAATCCGACAGAAGGGGGATATGGAAGGCACCGGATTGTATAGCGGACTCAAAATGCTGCAAGTTGAGGATGTTAACAGTGTGAAAAGTTTAAGCGACCAATAACTGACCAACAAAATAACCAATTGAATTTATTGAAGATAAACGTTTGCTTATTTTAATTATTTCCATATGGAAAATATGTTTCTGGTTCAGGAAAAATTTTTGTGAAGTGAATCACCTTATGTGTCGTTCTACAACGTCATTGATCCTGTTATTTAGGAATAGAGATGTAAGGCGCCAAACGTTGGTCCCAATGACAAGGGTTGCCGATCTTCTGTTTGATAAAGTTAATCACTGCGGATATTTTTTTTGGCATATGCTGGCGGCTTGGGTATACCGCATAAAACGGCATCGACTGGCTGGCTTTCCAGTCAGGTAACAGCTGTATTAACTTACCCGTTCTAAACTCATCCCCCAGCAAGTAAGTGGCAAGGTAGGCAATACCCCAACCTGCAATAGCCGCATCCCGAACGGCTTCTGCCAGATCCACTGAATAGTTACCCGAGACTTTTACGTTCAATTCTTGCTGATCTTTGGTAAACGCCCACCCCGTATAGTCACGCTCCCAGCTTCTGTATATGAGGCAGTTGTGAGCAGATAGGTCATCCGGTTCTGCTGGCGTGTCATGTTTCAATAAGTAATCTGGCGATGCCGCAACAACAAACTGGCAATCCGTCAAACGCTGCGCAATGTAACCTTCAGGCAAATGCTCGTTGTTGGTTACCCATAAATCGAGCCCTTCGGCTAACATATCGACCTTATAGTCAAACAGATGTACTTCCACTTGAAGTTGAGGATACAGTTCGCGTAACTCTTGAATCGCTGGAATAATGTGTAAGGTACCAAATGATTGCGACAACCCAAGACGTACCAAACCTGCTACTTCATCCCGCTGGGTTTCCATCTCTAATGTGGCGCTGCTCACCGCTTGTACCACTTGCTCACAGTGATGAAAAAAGGTTTTCCCTGCCTCAGTCGGCGTAAAGCTTCGCGTAGTACGTTGAACAAGCTTGATACCAAGAGACGCTTCTAACTGACTCAACTGTTTACTCACATGAGACACCGACACGCCTAAGCTCTTTGCAGCAGCTGTGAAGCTTTTGTGTTTAAGAAGAGCGGAGAAAATCACCATTTGTGCGGCACGTTCAGATAACACGCTTTACCTCGATTTGGTTATAGAAAAAACAAAGGGCTCCGAAGAGCCCTTGTATTGAAGACTGAATGCCAAATTGTTTGATGGCAGATCAGTATTTAATGCGGTCAGCCAAGTGACTCACAGCAAGTGCGAAGTAGTAAGAGCGGTTCCACTTCATCAATACGTTGTAGTTATTGTAAACCAGATACGTACGACCATTCTCGTCGTCCGGCATGATCAACCATGCTTTGATGTCTTCATCCAGTTTTGGCAACGGGCTACCGTCATATTTTGTGATACCTAATTGGCTCCACTCTTGAAGGTATTTGCCTTTTTCAGCCGTGCGCCCTTCTAGGCTGCGATCAATATTTTTAGGAACCTTAACTTGGCGACCCCAAGTATATTTATCATCCCAACCAGACTTGCTCAAATAGTTAGCGGTTGATGCAAACACGTCCGCTTCAGATTGCCATATGTCTTTTTTACCATCACCGTTGCCGTCAGCAGCAAAACGAAGGAAAGAGCTTGGCATAAACTGGCATTGACCCATCGCACCAGCCCATGAGCCTTTAAAGTTCTCTAGCTCAATATGGCCTTGATCGAGGATCTGAAGTGCCGACATAGTCTCTTTACGGAAAAACTCTTCACGACGGCCTTCAAATGCCATTGTGGATAGTGCATCAATCACTTTAAAGTTGCCGGTAAACTTACCAAAGTTACTTTCAACTCCCCAAAGTGCCACAATAAAGCGCGGGTGGACACCGTACTCATCGCCTATACGCTTTAGCTCGGTGTAATGCTCTTTGTAGAGTTGTCTGGCTTGCTTCACCTTCCATTCAGGCACCGCGCGAGGAATGTACTCATCCAATGTCAGTTTCTTTTCTGGTTGGTTTCGGTCCGCTTTTACTGCTCGGGGCTTGTACTCAACATTAGCAAAAGCAGCACTAATGACCTGCTCTGAGATACCTTTATCACGAGCTTCAGCACGCAGCTTATTCAAGTATTCATCAAAACCCTCGCTACTTGCAAAAGCCGAGGTACACATACCAACGCTAAGCATGGTAGCCAGTATCTTTTTCATATTGCCCTCCTTGAGCAAGGCAGAAATCCCAGATGAAAAACGATGACGTTATTCGCCTTTCTGCTGGGCTTTTTGTTCTTTGTACTTTTCTAATAGGTTCTCCGGCGGCGGTGGAACCTGAAGAAAGAAGCCATCATTTTGTAATGAAGCCTTCACTTTTTCGATATCAACTTGTGCCAATTTACGGCCATCAAGTTTAATCGTCATGACAGCGATAGGCTTACCGAACATCTGCATTAAGGTGTCAGGAACCTGTGAAAAATCATCCTTTTTCGGAATATAGAGATAAGTACCTTCTTTTTTCGAGCTTTTATAAATAGAACAAAGCATGACACGCCTTTTATGCTGATTTAGCCGCGTTGAGTGCGGATTAGGTTGAAAACGTCAAATTCTCGCAAACTTAATAGCAAATTTGAGATTAATTCACCTATTTGCCCACGAGAGAACTTGCTGCGTCAAAGGATGGAATATAACATGACATACCTAGTTTAAGGCAACGCTCTTTCAATAAAGGCAAGAAGTCCACGATGACCCATTCACCAGACCTTAAAGGTAGCAGTTTTACATTGTCAGTTTTACACCTTTCTGACAATGAGATCGCAAAGACTGTCGAATTTTTGCAAGAAAAAGTTTCTCAAGCACCTTCTTTTTTTGCATCCGCGCCTTTGGTAATCAATATAGCAAAAGTACAAGGCGACATTGATTTCCCTAAGCTTAAACAAGGCATCTCAGATGCCGGTTTTATTCCGGTCGGTGTAACGGGCTGTAAAGACAAGCGTGTACAAAACCTTGCTTCCGAAGCTGGCTTCGCCATTATGTCGGCGAGCAAATCGCCAAGCCAAGCACCTGCCAAAATGGCACCAACGAAAGTAGTTCGTACGCCTGTCCGCTCAGGACAACAGATCTACGCAAAAGATGGTGATTTGGTGGTGCTAGCGCACGTAAGTGCAGGTGCTGAAGTCATTGCTGACGGCTCTATTCATATCCATGGCACACTTCGAGGTCGTGCGATTGCAGGAGCAAGTGGTCAGCAGGAAGCGCGTATTATTTGCCACGATTTACAAGCAGAACTGGTATCCATTGCGGGTGACTACTGGTTAAGCGATCAAATTGAAAGCGAGTACTGGCAAAAGAAAGTAATGATCAGTAAAGCCGATGAATCATTACATTTAGAAGTTCTCGCGATTTAATCTAAAAAGGAAAAAAAATGGCACGCATTATTGTAGTAACGTCTGGTAAAGGTGGCGTTGGTAAAACCACTTCAAGCGCAGCCATCGCCTCTGGTCTAGCTCTTAAGGGAAAAAAGACCGCGGTGATCGATTTTGACATCGGTTTGCGTAACCTCGATCTAATCATGGGCTGTGAGCGCCGCGTCGTGTATGACTTTGTAAACGTCATTAACGGCGAAGCGACATTAAACCAAGCGCTGATCAAAGATAAGCGCACGGACAACCTATTTATTCTTCCTGCTTCTCAAACTCGTGATAAAGACGCACTGACAAAAGATGGTGTTCAGCGCGTATTCGGTGAACTTGATGAAATGGGCTTTGATTTTATTATTTGTGATTCACCAGCAGGTATCGAGCAAGGCGCGTTAATGGCCTTGTACTATGCCGATGAAGCCATTGTCACAACGAACCCAGAAGTCTCTTCTGTGCGTGACTCTGACCGCATTCTCGGTATTTTAGATTCTAAGTCACTGCGTGCAGAACAAGGGCTAGAGCCAGTAAAACAGCACCTTCTACTGACTCGCTACAACCCATCTCGCGTCACTCAAGGCGAAATGCTAAGCGTTGAAGACGTTGAGGAGATCTTACATATTCCACTACTGGGCGTGATTCCAGAAAGCCAAGCCGTGCTTAACGCATCAAACAAAGGTGTGCCAGTCACTTTTGACGATAACACCGATGCGGGTATGGCTTATTCTGACACCGTTGATCGCTTATTAGGCAATCAGGTTGAATTTCGTTTCCTTACTGAGGAGAAGAAAGGACTCTTTAAACGACTCTTTGGAGGCTAGACATGTCATTATTAGAATTTTTCCGTCCACAGAAGAAAACTTCTGCGAATCTAGCTAAAGAGCGTTTGCAAATCATTGTCGCAGAGCGCCGCAGCCAAAATGATCCTGCGCCGTCTTACTTGCCTCAATTAAAAGAAGACATCTTGAAGGTGATCAGCAAGTACGTGGCAATTGATCCAAATATGGTTGACTTAACATTTGAGCACAAAGACGACGATATCTCAGTTCTTGAGCTAAATGTGAAGCTACCAGACGAAGAAAAGTAATCAGTTTCTCTCGCCAGACGAATGCTCTAATTAGAACGAAAAAGGTTGGCATCGAGGCCAACCTTTTTCATCTTTCATTACTTTAATGCTTTGTTCATCTTGTCGCCGAGTAAATCCAAACGCCACCCTTGCATCAAATCAGGCAACACTTCTGGGTCACGATCTTTTTTCCAAACCCAACTGATCAACTGATTGATCTGCTTTTTAGAGGCAAGGAACTCCGTGGCTAAACCAGACTTCTGCGAAGCCGATTTCACCAAGTCTTTCATATTTTTGAAGACCTGCTTGTAACCCGGATAGTCCATTAAACGCTCAATTTTCGCAGGATACTCTTCAGAAGGTGTTTGCTTCGCTTGTTTAACAATCGCGGCAATCTTCGCGCCATGGCGGTTAATCGCTCGTATATCAATATCTTCTGCTTCCATCTTCTTAAAGTTCGTTAAACCAAGACGAGCGACCGTTAATAGATCACCTTCTTTGAAGATAAAGTTCAGCGCTAAATCTCGTTTGATTGCTTCACGATAACGCCACGTCGCCAATGGCTTTAAAATCGCCAGCTCAGAAGGTTTTAATTGCCAAGCGCCCTTAATATCAAGGTAGGCATTCTCTTCATTGGTTACGCGAATACGTTTCGAAACGAGTAAATCACTTTCTTGCTGTACAGCTTCCCACCAACCTGCTTGCGTCACCTTATCGAACAGCTTTTCGTATAACGGTAACAAGTAATGAACATCTGCGGCAGCATAATCTAATTGCTTTTGTGTCAGTGGACGAGCCATCCAGTCGGTACGTGATTCACTTTTGTCGAGCTCTACGCCTAAATATTCTTCCACCAGCGATGCGAAGCCTGTCGATAGGCCGTGACCGAGAAAAGCGGCCATCAGCTGCGTATCCACCATAGGGAATGGTGTACAACCAAAAGCGTTTTGGAAAACTTCTAAATCTTCACCACATGCGTGCAGCACTTTTAGCACAGAAGTATCTTTTAATAGCGCTACAAACGGCGTCATATCCGTTAATTCAGTCGGATCAATCAGCGAGAGGCGATTACCATCGAAAAGCTGAATCAGACCTAACTGCGGGTAGAAAGTGCGAATACGAACGAATTCGGTATCCAGCATCACTACGTCTGCCTCTCGGGCATGAGTGCAAACCTCTTCTAGGTCTTTGTTTTTAGTAATAATTTGATAGTTCACATACTTCTCGCTATAAAAATGCCAGCAAAACGCTGGCATTCTATCATTTTTTAAATCTCTCGACTCGACGAAATCGGCTTATGCGCTTTTCTTCGCAAGTTCAGCGTCATTCTCTTCGCGTAAAACACGACGCAAGATCTTACCGACATTGGTTTTAGGTAAGTCTTCGCGGAACTCAACCAACTTCGGAACTTTGTAGCCAGTTAAGTGTTCTCGACAATGCGCGATCACTTCGTCTTTGGTCAAGCTCGGATCACGTTTCACGACATAAATCTTCACTAATTCACCAGACACTTCATGCGGCTGACCAATAGCAGCAACTTCAAGTACTTTGCCGTGTAGTGCTACAACGTCTTCAATTTCGTTCGGGTAAACATTAAAGCCTGATACTAAGATCATGTCTTTCTTACGGTCAACGATATGCAGGAAGCCTTCGTCATCGAACTTAACGATGTCGCCAGTTGATAGCCAGCCGTCTTCGTTAATCGTATCTTTCGTTGCTTCAGGTCGTTGCCAGTAACCTTGCATAACCTGAGGACCACGAACTTGAAGTTCACCAGTTTCAGTATTCGCAAGAGCGTTGCCTTCTTCGTCCACGATACGAACTTCTGTTGATGGTACCGGCAGACCAATAGAGCCATTGTATTCAACAAGATCATGCGGATATGCCGCCACCAACGGAGAACACTCTGTTAGACCGTAACCTTCGAGCAAATAGCAACCCGTGGTCTTTTGCCATCTTTCTGCCACTGAGCGCTGCACTGCCATGCCGCCGCCAACGGCTAAACGTAGATTACTGAAATCCAACTCGTGGAAATCTTCATTATTGACCAATGCATTAAATAAGGTATTCACGCCCGTAATCGCAGTAAACGGATGCTTTTGTAGCTCTTTCACGAACCCTGGAATATCTCTAGGGTTGGTAATAAGTAAGTTACGACCACCCATTTCGACAAACAGCAGACAGTTTACGGTAAGAGCAAATACGTGATACAGCGGTAATGCTGTTACGACTAATTCACGCCCCGGAGATAAAACCGGTCCGTACGCGCCTTTTGCCTGTAGAACGTTCGCAATCATGTTGCGGTGAGTCAGAATCGCGCCTTTCGCGACACCTGTCGTCCCCCCCGTATATTGCAGGAATGCAATGTCATCCCCAGACATAAACGGTTTAACGTATTGTAGACGACGACCTTTACGTAGAGCCTGACGCATTGAGATTGCACCAGGTAAATCGTACTTAGGCACCATGCCCTTAACGTACTTCACGACAAAATCGACAATCGTACCTTTCGCTCGTGGCAGCATTTGACCAAGACTGGTTAACACTACGTGTTTGACTGGTGTTTTATCGACAATTTGTTCTAACGTATTCGCAAAGTTAGACACAATCACAATCGTCGTCGCACCTGAGTCATTCAATTGGTGTTCAAGTTCACGAGGAGTGTAAAGTGGGTTAACGTTTACGGCGATACAACCTGCACGCAAAATACCAAACAACGCCACTGGGTATTGCAGTAGGTTTGGCATCATCAGAGCAACACGGTCACCCTTTTGCAGTTTTAACTCGTTTTGCAGATACGCTGCGAATGCGCGACTACGCTCTTCCAATTTACGGAAGGTCATAACCGAGCCCATGTTCATGAATGCTGGTTGGTCTGCATATTTTTGTACAGACTGTTCAAACATTTCTACCAAAGACTCATATTGCTCTGGATTAATGGTTTCAGGTACGTCACTTGGATAACGTGAAAGCCATGGTTTATCCACGATGTTACTCCTCGTTTATAACTGGCTAAAAAATAGCGTCCTTTTTATTTTGAAAGCTATTACAGCACAGCGAACGTGCTTGAGCACGCAACTCTCAAACACTTGTTTAAATTTTGTTAACTACACCAAGAATTCGCGTTGCGACCTCGAGTATTTGCTCTAAATGACAGTGATGACCACCCTTGACAGAAACCACTTGCGGTGGGTTCTCTCCCCAATCAGCTTGGTTAGATGGTAAATTCTGAAATCCTTGATCGCCTAATACAATCAAATGAGGACAACGTATTTGGCTGGTAATCGAGTTAGCATGCGCTTGCGCCATTCGGTAAAGCGACGCACATTTTAACTTGGCGTCATGCCGCCAATACCATTTATCTCCTCGCTGCTCTGTTCCACGCTCTACTATCGGTAGAAGCTGCTCAGCGGTTAATTGGTTGGCTTGCATGCGTAATTTTAACGCCAGATCGAAGGAGGCAATGGCTCGCTCTGGCTTGTTTTGCTGTCTTATTCGACTTAAAACGCCATCGCGAAGACGAGGCAAACTGTTAGTAGGATCTTCAGTAAGAGGTCCTGCTCCCTCAATTTGCACAAGAGCTTCGACCTGCTCTGGAAACGCTGCACTATAGCAACTTGCGATTAAAGCACCAAGTGAATGCCCTACTAATATCAGTCTGTTTGGTGATAATTCGTCCAAAAACTGATACAAATCGGCAATATAGTCGTGAAAGGGGTAATAATTATCGTGAGATTTATGACTCGATAAACCGTGACCAAAATGATCGATGGCGAGGAGGTGTAAGTGAGGATTAAGTTGATTCAACTGCTCCATGAGCGCTTTAAAGCTGCCCGCATTATCTAACCACCCATGAAGAAAAACGACTGACAAGTCAGCCGTTTTCTCGTTCCCTATCTCAAGGGCTGCCATTTTGCCGGCAGGAAGCTCGAATTGACGCTCATGCATCGCAGATTATTTGACCTGTTTTATCACTTTACCGTCTTGCGGGAAATCATTACGCCACATGCGGCAGTTAATCGAGTAACATGGGTAAAAGTAGGTTGGCGAGTCATACATGCGTACACGTTCTTCAATTTTCCATAAACGGTACCCTTCCCCCTTAATTACTGGGAAGATGTAACCGTGCTCACCGATCTTTCCTTCTTCTTCCCCTGCTCCTTTGCCTACAACCGTCACCAAACGGCCTTCACTAAAGGCGACAGGCTCTAAATAGCCATCAAAATAGGCGACAAAACGCCCCGTAGGCTCTTCATCAATATCAGGTTTACCAGACTCACTGATAGGAAGGTTTACAATCTCTAGACGCGTTTTATCTTTAAAGTTATCCACTTTAGCGATGATTCCACCAAGGCGAACATCTTCACTCACTTGCCCCTGAGACTCAGCAAACGCTTTATAGTCTGTAACGACCAATTCTGTGCTTGCATTTAGCTCCTCTGGCAAAGAGCTACACGCAGACAAACCAACCGTAGCAAATAATGCGAGAAAAAACCGTCCAAAAACCTTCATAAACCACCTTTCAATATTAGTAACCCCAAGCTGGGGAGATCTCACACGTAAATATCGACACCAAGTAATTGAGCCAGTTCCTCTTTTTTAGCTCGATTCATGACATCCATGTACTGCTCCATTGCTTTACGTGCGCCCCCTTCAGGAAGGTCATATTGCACTTGAGCTCGGTGAATTTGGGACTCATCCACGTGTTTTATGGAGTGCGCCACGGCGTTAGCAACCTTTGAAGGCTGACCTACAGGCTGCTTTGTTTGTGATTTATTTACCTGCTTCTTTTGACTGGCTTTATGAGTGCGATTTGCACCGGGAATCAAAGAAGGAGGCAAGCCATTAATCGACGCCATAGCACTCCATAAAAATACAGGGCAAACGCCCTGCTTTTTGTCAGGTTAATGAAAAACGGACTATTCGCGACCAGGAAGTTTTTTCCATGTCACATTATCACGTAAATAAACAGGGCTCGAATCTTCGACCGGCACGGTATTACCCTTTTTAAATTCTTGTTCAGCAAGAATCACGATGTCTTGTGAATCAGGGTACAGAACGTCACTATGCGTCAAATTAAACGGTAGGTCTGCTAATACTTCTTGGTAAGCATCCCAACCAGTACCTGCTGTCGTCCACGTTTTGTCGTCTGCTTGTGCTTCTTCAACGAGACGTGCTGGTGGAATTACGCACTCTGCATCCATCTCTGCCCACTCACCGTTTGCTTGGCGAGTGTAACGTGCCCAGTAAACTTCACCCATACGTGCGTCAATAGCCACAGCGACATCGGTCACACCATGTAAGCGATAGCTACCTTGAGCCATTGCAGCCAGCGTTGAAACGCCGATCATAGGTAAGTCAGCACCGAACGCCAAACCTTGTGCGATACCAATACCGATACGAACGCCAGTAAAGCTACCTGGACCACGTCCAAACGCTAACGCATCCAGCTCTTGTAGAGTCAGGCCAGCTTCTTTGAGTACTTCATCAACCATTGGCAGTACTTTTTTGGTGTGATCGCGTGGTGCAACCGCGCTACGTGAAATCACTTGATCATTAGCCAACAACGCAACTGAACAGTTTTCAGTCGCTGTATCGATAGCAAGAATTTTTGCGCTCATTTAACTCTCTACAACTCTCATTTATTGGGTTATGCCTCAGCACTTGCGTCTGTGACAGATTG
The DNA here is from genome assembly GCF_033340295.1 of Vibrio sp. 1401. Classification (NCBI taxonomy): domain Bacteria; kingdom Pseudomonadati; phylum Pseudomonadota; class Gammaproteobacteria; order Vibrionales; family Vibrionaceae; genus Vibrio; species Vibrio sp. 1401. The sequence continues at coordinate 63,369 of NZ_JAWOWF010000017.1, read as the reverse complement.
TTCTGCTTTCAGGAATGCTTTGATTCCATCTAAGTCTCGCGTCCTTGGGATAGGTGGTAGACTTCCGAGGAAAATACCACCATAGTCTCGCGTGACGAGGCGATTATCACAAATGATCAACGCACCGTGATCCTTCTGATCTCGAATTAATCGCCCGACTCCCTGCTTTAACGTAATCACTGCATCCGGGATTTGTACTTCAGCAAATGGTTCACCGCCACGTAATCGACAATCCTCGATACGGGCTTTGAGTAACGGATCGTCAGGGGCGGTAAACGGTAATTTGTCGATAATAACACAGCTCAGCGCATCACCTCTAACATCAATCCCTTCCCAGAAAGCGCCCGTCGCCACGAGTAAAGCGTTACCCAGTTCCATAAACTCCGCCAAGGTTTTCTGCTTACTCATCTCCCCTTGCATTAACACAGGCAGCTCAAGTACTTCTCGGAACTTCTCACCTAGTTCACGCATCATGCTGTGCGAGGTACATAAAAAGAAGCAGCGACCATCATTTTCTTCAATCACCGGAGCAAGCATTCGGACTAACTTATCCGCTAAGCCGTTACTGTTTGGCTCTGGCAAATACCTTGGCACACAAAGGCGCGCTTGTTTTTGATAATCAAAGGGGGACGGCAGAGAAAATTGCTTTGTAGGCTTGAGGCCAAGGCGCTCAGTAAAGTGCTTGAAGTCGCCCGATACAGCTAGGGTTGCTGACGTGAAAATCCACGCGCCTTGTTTAATCTCTATTTGCTCATGGAACTTGTCCGCGACAGAAAGAGGCGTAATGTGCAGAGCGAAATGACGAGGTGAGGTATCGTACCAGTATGAGTAACCGGTAATATCGACATCACATACCCGGTCGATACGGCCTTTGATCAAATTGGCTCGTTCAAAGGCCGTATCCAGTAATTGACTGCGCCCTAAAGCTATTTTGAGTACATCAATCGCCAATTCGAGGCTGTCAGTTAAGCGCAATAATTCTCGCTTAATAGAACCTGATTGCAACGCCTCACGCCAGTTGCCACGAAAGCCTGGCTCACCCAATACAATCCGCATGTCCATTGCGCTTTGCATGAGTTTGTCGCCCACTTTTTGCAATTGACGCATATCTTTGGCTTCGGTGCGATAGGCTATTTCAATGTCTTTGGCAAGATCGTGAATTTGGCGGCTTGAAACTGACTGGCCGAAATATTCGCTCGCAATATCTGGCAACTGATGAGCTTCATCAAAAATAAACACATCGGCTTCTGGAATCAGTTCACCAAATCCTGTCTCTTTGATCGCTAAATCAGCAAGAAATAAGTGATGGTTCACCACAACAATGTCGGAATCCATGGCTCGCTTACGCGCTTTCAATACAAAGCAATCGGTGTAGCTCGGACACTCTTTACCTAAACAGTTATCATTGGTTGAGGTGATAGTCGGAATGATCATGCTGTCTTCTGGCAGATCATCGCAATCACCAAGGTCACCTGTTTTGGTTTCTGATGACCAAGTACGCACTTTAACCAGTTGAGTTAATAACGTCGGGTCAGATTCATTAGTGTGGCTTTCGACCATTTGGCGGCTCAAACGATCCAAACACAGATAATTAGAACGCCCTTTTAATAACGCCACTTGGCCATAAAAACCAAGCGCATTGACCATGAGCGGTAAGTCACGATGGTACAACTGCTCTTGCAAGTTTTTCGAGCCTGTACTGATGATCACTTTTTTACCGCTTAACAGCGCAGGGACTAAGTAGGCGAAGGTCTTACCGGTTCCGGTTCCTGCCTCCACCACCAACTGGGTTTGATCTTTGATCGCACTGCTGACGGCTTCCGCCATATCGATTTGTGGCTGACGAGCTTGAAAGCCAGGAATGGCCTTACCTAACGCGCCATCAGAGGAAAAAGTTTTTGCGATCATGCTTGGTATTGAGTTTGAAAAATTATCGAGAGTATATCAGAGGAATAGGAGTGACATCAGCCCACAATCTGACCAGCTTGCGGCGACACGCGGATATTTTGTTGAAACCAACGTAAGAATAGATTATTTATGGTGAAACATGGCAGTACAGTTACACCCGCCAGGGAATAATAACAAATTCGTACGCTAAAATATTAATGCATGGAAGTACCTGATTTATGGAAAAGAAAACACTGTTGACCCACTGTTCTGACGCCCCGGGTCTCATCTCGAAAATTACTAATATCTGTTACAAGCACCAACTCAACATCGTTCACAATAACGAATTTGTTGATAATACCAGTGGCCACTTTTTCATGAGAACGGAGTTGGAGGGGTACTTCAACGATCAAACGTTTCTTGCCGACTTGGACCAAGCTCTCCCGCAAGGTGCTAAGCGTAAATTGGTTGGCTCTCGCCGTAAGCGCATCGTCATTCTCGTCACAAAAGAAGCGCATTGTTTAGGCGATATTCTGATGAAAACCTACGATGGAAGCCTAGATGTTGAGATCGCCGCTGTGGTGGGGAATTACGACAAACTGCAAACTCTCACTGAACGCTTCGACATTCCTTACCACCATGTGACCCATGAAAACCTTAGCCGTGAAGAACACGAGCAGAAGATGCTAGAAGTGATCGATCAATACGATGCTGACTTTTTGGTGCTAGCTAAATACATGCGCGTATTAACGCCGACGTTTGTTGAGAAATATCACCACAAAATCATTAATATTCATCACAGCTTCTTACCTGCTTTTATTGGCGCGAAGCCATATCAACAAGCTTACGATCGCGGTGTGAAAATCATCGGTGCAACAGCACACTTCGTGACTAATGATTTAGATGAAGGGCCGATCATCAAGCAAGACGTAATTCCTGTCGACCATACATTCAATGCCCAAGATATGGCGCAAGCGGGACGCGATGTAGAGAAGAACGTATTGAGTAAGGCTTTGAATAAAGTGATCAATGACCACGTCTTTGTTTACGGCAATAAGACGGTTATTCTTTAAATTCGCAGCTGATTGCTAGCTGCTAAAAACGCGTAATTTGAGAAGGCATTGTCTTTTCGTTACGCGTTTTTTATCTGTCGGTGGATGTTTTATTGAAGTGCTTGTAAGAGATTCCCGACTACGCTCCTTCGTCGCTTTCGGGAATGACGTAAATGAGGCATGAGCATGAAAGCTAATTAGTACGCATCACTTAACCAAACGCAAACAACTCAAGCGCGTCATTCCGACGAGCTTAAGCGAGATCAGGAATCTCATATCCGCACACTGTGAGTTTAAGTGACCCCTCTGACTAACAGCGCACGACGTAAAGCAAGTTACGCCTGCTCAGACTCCACAATACGCTTAAGTGAATGCGGGTGCAGCTTGATACAAATGCCTTGATACTTAAACGCCACCGTTGGGTTGTTCAAGCGTTCGCCATCCCCTTTCGGGCTCGACAGTTTGATCTTCACACCCAGCTCTTCTAACTCATTAAAGCGTGCGCCAAACGCTGGATAAGTGTGTCTCAAATCAGCAAGAAACTCATCTGCGGTTTCGGCATGAGACGGAATCACAAACTCCACATGTTCCCAGCTTTCAGTTGGGTAGATTTTGCCTTCCGCAGGGTATGGCAGCTCCAGACACTCAATCTTCCAGCCACGACTTTCCAACGCTTTATCGAACTCAATAACAATAATTGGGCGACCGTTGATTTTCGCTTGTGAAATCACCTTTCCGTATTGACTCCAAGCCTCATGCGCAGCTTTTGCGGTATCAGTATCGTTAATACGCAACGCAATATGGTCAGCTTGAGCAAAGCTCAGATCCAGTTTTAACAGGGATGCAAACTCTTCAATCTTCGCCATAAATGCATCCAAATCTTGGATCATCAATTCAGGCGCTAGGCGTTTTTCAACTAGTTGAGTCGTCATTGTGGTTCTCTTTTGGGGCGATTTATCTCATTACTCTGAGCGCAATAGTAAACGCAAACCAAACCACATTTCCATTCAATCGAAAAAGTATAAATTTCCCCAATTCCTCTCTGTATGAAAAGCAATAAAGTTGTTATCATTAGCCCCATTTTTGTGAACTCCAACAGAACTCGGCACTTACTTCGCCGAGTTCTTCGTCCTTGAATTGAAGGAAACGCGTGTGAATATCCAAGCACTTATTAATGACAAAGTATCTCAGGCTCTAGAAGCCGCTGGCGCACCTGCAGGCAGTCCTGCGGCAGTACGCCAATCAGCAAAGCCACAATTTGGTGACTACCAAGCAAACGGCGTAATGGGCGTTGCTAAAAAACTGGGTACTAACCCACGAGAATTTGCACAGAAAGTACTGGATGTTCTAGACCTAGATGGTATTGCAAGCAAGACAGAAATCGCTGGTCCTGGTTTCATCAACATTTTCCTAAGCGAAGAGTTCCTAGCAAAACAAGCGGAAGCAGCACTGGCTGACTCACGTCTTGGCGTTGCAGCAGACGAAGCTCAAACTATCGTTGCTGACTACTCTGCACCAAACGTAGCTAAAGAAATGCACGTTGGTCACCTACGTTCAACCATCATCGGTGATGCGGTGGTACGTACTCTTGAGTTCCTAGGTCACAAAGTGATCCGTGCGAACCACATCGGCGACTGGGGTACTCAGTTCGGTATGCTTATCGCAAACCTTGAACGTGTACAACAAGAGTCTGGCGAAGTTTCTATGGAGCTTGCGGACCTTGAAGGCTTCTACCGCGAATCGAAAAAGCTGTACGATGAAGATGAAGACTTCGCAGTAAAGGCGCGAAACTACGTTGTGAAACTGCAAAGCGGTGACGAGTACTGTGCAGAAATGTGGAAAAAACTCGTTGATGTAACCATGATCCAAAACCAGCGCAACTACGACCGTCTAAACGTGTCACTGACTCGTGACGACGTGATGGGCGAGAGCATGTACAACGACATGCTTCCTAAGATCGTTGCAGACCTAAAAGAACAAGGTCTTGCCGTTGAAGATGATGGCGCGCAAGTTGTATTCCTAGATGAATACAAGAACAAAGATGGCGAACCAATGGGCGTTATCGTTCAAAAACGCGATGGCGGTTTCCTATACACAACAACAGACATCGCATGTGCAAAATATCGTTATGAAGAGCTAAGCGCAGACCGTGTGCTTTACTTCATCGACTCACGTCAACACCAGCACCTAATGCAAGCTTGGACAATTGTTCGTAAGGCAGGCTACGTACCTGAGTCAGTATCTCTTGAGCACCACGCGTTCGGCATGATGCTTGGTAAAGATGGTAAGCCATTCAAGACTCGTGCGGGTGGTACCGTTCGCCTTGCCGACCTTCTAGATGAAGCAGAAGTTCGTGCAGCACAGCTGATCGAATCTAAAAACCCTGAACTAGATGCGGAAGAAAAAGAGAAGATCTCTAAAACAGTTGCAATGGCAGCGGTTAAATACTCTGACTTATCTAAACACCGTACGACTGACTACGTGTTCGATTGGGACAACATGTTAGCGTTTGAAGGTAACACAGCACCATACATGCAATATGCATACACTCGCGTAGCTTCTATTTTCGCTAAAGCTGGTGTTGCTATGGACGCTCTCCAAGGTGACATCAAAATCACTGATGAGAAAGAGAAAGCACTTATTGCTAAGCTTATGCAGTTCGAAGAAGCGGTTCAATCTGTCGCTCGCGAAGGCCAACCACACATCATGTGTAGCTACCTATTCGAACTAGCAGGTCAGTTCTCTAGCTTCTACGAAGCATGCCCTATCCTAGTTGCTGAAGACGAAGCAGTGAAACAAAGCCGCCTGAAACTAGCAGCGCTAACAGCGAAGACCATCAAGCAAGGTCTGTCTCTACTAGGTATTGATACTCTAGAGCGTATGTAATCCGCTTTTACGTAGGTAGCTTAAGTAGCACAAGCTAAATGATGACAAAGGTTGACGTGAAAGCGTCAACCTTTTGTTTTATCTGGCGTATACTGATGTCATTCAATTCAAATCGGACAACATAATGAGTTTTGAACTGCACCCTCAACTGGCAAAAGACACCACCGTTATCGGCCACTTCCCACTGTGTGTGGCGCTTCTGCATAAAGATAACGCCGTGCCATGGGTTATCTTGGTCCCTAAACGTGCAAACCTAAAAGAGCTTCACCACTTGCCAATGCAAGAACAGCAACAGTTTTTGCTAGAGTCTCAAGCGGTAAGCCAAGCACTGGAAGCAACATTCCGTCCAGACAAGCTAAACCTTGGTGCGCTAGGTAATATGGTGCCACAGCTGCACATTCACCATATTGCTCGCTTCAAAGATGACGTAGCATGGCCGGGACCGGTTTGGGGTAACACCAAAGGTGAATTCCGTACAGAAGAAGAGCAAAACGAATTGCTTGGTCGCATTAAAAATGTGCTGTCACTGAGTTCTATTTTCCAAAAAGCATAAGCACTGCTAGCGAAAATAATTCGCCTTTGAATACGGCTGAAATAGACAGAGAAAGATTAATACGTATTTGTAACAATCTTTCTCATTTTTCTGGGATTATCACTAAAATAAAACTTGTTTAGACTACCAGCTCAGTTAGAGAGGGTCATCATGAAACAAGTCTTCAACACATTCCGATACGTCAGCTGGATCGCCATTATCTGTTCTATGGCTGCTTCATTCTTGCTTTTTCTTATGGGTGCAGCAAAAACCTATTCGGCATTTGCGGTCTTCATTCTCAATCAAACACCTCCAGAAGCACTCGCACATTTAGATAAAGCAGACATCGCGATCGCTTATTTGATCAAGTCACTGGATACGTTTCTTGTCGCACTAGTTTTGTTCATCTTTGCTCACGGCATCTACACACTATTTATTTCCAACAAAGCTAAAGCGAAAACACAAGAGCAGTCGGTTTTGCATTGGATCAGAACCCCAAACATCGGCCATCTAAAAAACATTTTGGCTGAAGTCATCATCGTGATCTTGTTTGTGAAGTTCTTAGAGCTCGTGCTGATTAACTTCGACAGCTTAGATTGGACGATCTTAACATTACCTATTTCGATTTTAGTTTTAAGTCTTGGTTTAAAGTTCCTAGAGTTAGGCGCGACTAAACACTCTGAAGAACATTAATTTCGCTGTATTCACAAACAATAACCAGCAAAATAAAAGCCGCATCATTGCTGATGCGGCTTTGTCGTTTTTACGTGATAATTTTTAGGTGACTAATTTTGATAGTCGCTACATGGTGACTGTCAGAGACAAACCATCTTGTTTAGTCACTGAGTAGCGAACACGAGTCACGTCATGAGCTTTATTAGTGTCGACTAGGCGGCTAATTTTGCCCTTCTTAATCCACACGTTTAACATCGCGTCGGCGCCATCTTCACTCATCCCAAACTGTTTAGCCAGATCTGACTGGGAGACGGTTCCTTTGTCTGCAATGAATTGATAAAGCTCTTTTAAAATCATGCTACTTGCGCCTCTAATGCACCGTTTTGTTTCTTACCAACTTGTTTGAACACACGGTATGTGCCAAAGAAGATAGCTACGATCACAGCCATCCAAATACCACTTGTTACTGGGCTATCTGCGAAATGCGTCAATTGGTTGTAGAACGTCGCACATAGGTAAGCCAAGCCCATTGTCCAAACCGCGATAAAGCGTGCGAACTTATGACCAAACTCACGTACGTAAGCACCCATCGCCGCCACACAAGGAGTGTACAGTAGGATAAAGATTAGGTAAGCAAATGCGGCATTGCCAGAAGCAAACTGCGATTTAATGTTACCGAAGATAGAAGCATCGACTTCTTGTTCTTCGGCAACGGCATTTGAGTCAGTTAAGTCACCCACTTCAATGCCTAGTGGATCTGAGTAGCTCAAACCGGCTAGGTTTTCAGGGATACTCATTACTGCCTCTTCTAGGCTGCCCATTAGATCAAATTCTGCGTCTTCACCGTCGCTTGGCGTGGTGTATAGGCTGTTAAGCGTACCAACTACCGCCTCTTTTGCGAAGATACCGGTAATGATACCAACCGTCGCTGGCCAGTTATCTTCTTGAACACCGATTGGCGCGAATACTGGAGTAACAACTTGCGCAGCTTTAGAAAGCACCGAGTTTTCGCTGTCTTCGTTACCAAAACTGCCATCAGTACCCAATGAGTTGAAGAAACTCAGAATAGCAACAACGATAACGATGGTTTTACCTGCACCAAGTACAAAGCGCTTTAGCTTTTGCCAAGTTTTGATCACCACGTTTTGTAGCGTCGGAAGCTCGTAATCTGGCATTTCCATCACTAGGCTGTCGCTGCTACCTGGGTAAAGCGTGTGCTTAAGGAAAAGACCTGTGAAGATCGCTGCCACAATACCAAGTAGGTAAAGTGCGAATACAATGTTCTGGCCAGAACCTGGGAAGAATGCCGCAGCGAATAGCGCGTATACAGGCAGACGAGCACCACATGACATAAATGGTGCCATAGAGGCAGCCAGTTTACGCTCACGTTCTTGGTCTAGAGTACGAGTTGCCATGATTGACGGTACGTTACAGCCAAAACCAAGAACCAACGGTACAAATGCTTTGCCCGGTAGGCCGATCTTCTGCATCACTTTATCTAGTACGAATGCTGCACGAGCCATGTAACCTGAGCTCTCAAGTACCGCTAGGAAGAGGTACAAACACGCGATAACCGGAATGAAGGTTGCAACCGTCTGGATACCACCACCGATACCATCAGCAAGAACCGTCACTAACCACACAGGCAAATGACCGTCTAACAAGTGATGCCCACCATCAACCAATAATGCGCCCACACCAATGTCAAAAAAGTCGATAAATGCACTACCGATGTTAATCGAGAACATAAACATCAGGTACATAACAACAAAGAAGAAAGGAATTCCAATCCACTTGTTCAAAATAAACTGGTCGAGTCTTTCAGTCACACTACGACTTAACTTGCCTTCGCTTCGGCGAACTTTTTTACACTGTTCATGCAGATGCGTGTACTTAGTATCCGCGACATGCAAATCGATATCCAAATCTAACGTCGTAATGACTTCCAAGACTTTGCTTCTATCAATATCAGAAAGACTATTGAGCACCATTGTGTCTTTTTCAAGCGCACGAATCGCTAGTGCACGATGAGCGACGTTTTGGTCGTTAAAAAGTGCGGAAACCGTTTGAATTGCCGACTCCATCTTCTCACCGTAATGCAAAGACAATTCTTTAAGTGGCACTCCTTGAACGATGGATTTATGGAGCTTTTCTTTAAACTCTGCCACTTGAGTTTTATTGGTTGCAGATAAACTGACAACCGGACAACCTAACGTTTTCTCAAGCTCTGCAACGTTAATCATCTGACGTTCACGCTTTAGCGCATCCATCTTGTTGAGGACAACAATCATAGGGCGACCAAGTTCGCGAAGTTGCAGCGTCATGTATAAGCTGCGCTCTAAACTTGTAGCATCCACCACGTTAATAATGAGATCAGCAGGATGAGTTAGAACCGCACGCGATGCGATGGATTCATCAATACTATTACTATCATTACCACTGTCTAATGAGTAAATACCCGGAAGGTCAGTGAGCAAAAACTCATCCCCAGCATGCTTGAATTGTCCCGTTTTCTTTTCAACCGTGACGCCTGCCCAGTTACCAACTTGCTGTTTTGCGCCAGTTAAACCATTAAATAGCGTCGTTTTACCACTATTAGGGTTACCTACGGTTAGCACTTGATATTGCATTACACTCGCTCCACTTCAATTTTCTGAGCAATTGTTTCTCGCAATGCGACAGACACACCACGGACTTCGACTTGTAAAGGATCGCCCATTGGCGCACGTCGAATCACTTTGACTTCTGTATTGGGAAGCAGCCCCATTACCATGAGTTTCTTTCTGATATCTGATGAAAGACCATCTAACAACCGAATCGTCACCGTATCGCCAGGATTAATCTCTGATAACTTCATAGTGGCCCTTAAGAGTATTGCTAATGAGAAATATTATTATTTAATAAGTTTAGGTTGCCAATATTACTCCCCTATACCCCTTCAATCCTTGTGTGAAATCAAAGATTCCGTAAATGTTTTCACGCTTTCAAACGTTAACTTCGTAAATTTCCTCTCGTTATTTACGTCAAAATTAACAATTAAAAATGACACCTAACGAAACAAAAATGTCACAAACCAAGATAGAAAACAAAAAATACAAATTAAAACAATTGGTTAAGTAAAAAACCAAACGTTGTCGCTTTTCTCATATAAACATGGCGTTATTTTTATAAGAAAAATAAGTAACCTCTCGTATAGTTACTCCATCGAGAGGGCAACCTCTCTAATAAATTCCAGAGGTGGCATGGCAACATGTCACTCCGGCAGCAAGCGAAGGTGTCCTTGACACCCGTGGTATAGTCCCCCCGGCTATACCACGATATTTTTTTCACCTCTTTCAAAACTTCTTTACCTTATTCATCTTTTCAACACAGTTTTCGTTTTCACGAATGTCGCACACCATCATTCACCCAAATGAACAACGCTCTTTTGATACAGCAATACAACTGTCATTTATTTGTTGCAACTATCAATAAATCATTCTCTTGAAGCCATTTATGCTTATTGCTATGAACATCGCGACTAACAGATAGAACGTGATCGTGCTTACGTGTTGAGAATGGATTTGTAGGCTAGATGTGATGAAAAAACAATGAAACTCACTGCGTTAGCAACTGCAGCAATAATAGAGCACTGCATGCAGCTCCCCAGCATCTTAACTATTAACTAGGGAGCGTGTAATGAAGGTTTTCTAGTTAATTTCTTGGCTTTCTTGAGTCAAAGCAAACTTGGACGGGGGCAAACCAAAATGTAGCTTAAACTTTTGGCTAAAGTAAGATGGATCATTAAAGCCACAGTTAAAGGCGACTTCACTGATTTTCTCACCCGCCAATAACTGTTCACACGCCGTTTCTAAACGAACCTCTGTGACATAGTCTTTTAACGTTCTTGACGAGGCAGATTTAAAACGTCTCTGCAAAGAGCGTTCAGACATATACAGCATTTTAGCGGCTGACGCAGTGCCAAATTCAGGATCATGGTAATGCTCTGCCACTAATTGATAGACTTTTTGCAACCACTCTTTCTCTGGTGTGACTTGATCTTCTGCAATAGTTACAGGATTGAGTTCTTGCTGCGGTTCATCCAGATAACTACTTTCCTTCGCAGATGGCCATGTAATCTCGACTTTGTTTTGAGCATCAGAAGAGAAGACAGCCAAATAACCACCACTCGTTGTCACTAATTGGGCAAGGTGGTCAATACTCAACTCAGAGTGATTTAAGTTAGATGGAAACCCAGTCGCGACTTTATTAGGTAATTGCGTCCCGTAATCAAGAAAGCTCAATGACACAATATCATGCCCCTCTTCTAGCATAATTCTAACCGTTTGACCTCGGAAAGAGCGCTTGATGATATTGGCAAAAATGCTATTGAAAATAACATCAAGATTAAAGCTTTCCAGAGCAACCCGGCTCTGCTTGCTCTCATCTTCTAGCTCTACCAAAATACCCGCTTTTGCAAAGTCATCTTGCCATACATCAACCACTGACTGAGTTATCTGACTCAAGTTGTAGTTCTGGCTCCCACCACTTACATCACTTGGAACACTTTTGAGTTCATTTAACTGCCAATTCGTTTTAGCCAAATGATCCTCTGTCGCAGTATCCAGAGGCATAGGTAGTTTCGCCACAATAAAGTCGACGCTTGATTTTATGGATAGAGCTACATGGTCTACGAGTAGGTTTCTAACTTGAATCTGTTTACGTAATTGCTGGTTGCTCGTAAGCAACACTCTACTTTGATGTCTTAACTGATTCGTTTTGAGGGTCACTTGAGCTGCTAGATCACGGTTAGCCTGTACAACGTAGCGCGAGCGCCAGAATACGAGTACTGCAACGACCGCAATACTAGCTACGACAAAGCCTAAAATAGCAAATCGCGATAGATACCAAGGATGAAGGACGATAAAGTGAGATTCTAAACCAACGACTCCAGCGGCAACTTGAGACTCATTACTGACCTGCAAGTGATATTCACCGGAACTAAGGTGCTCGAGTGTCAGTTGGCCCCCCTCTAACGTTTGCCATGGGTCATCGTTGTTCAATCGATAGTACAAGTTTTGACTGTCTGGTTTTGGCATCACACCGAATAAAAAACTCAGCGAAGATCCATATGGCAGTGTGAGCCCATTCAGATCGGCACTACCAACTTGCAGAACTTCATTTTCAAGCACAACTTGGCTAACAATAAACTTAGACTCTGGGGGATTAGATACAAGCAGCTTGGATGCTTCTGCTTTTACGAGTCCGTACTTCGACCCCAGAACAAGCTCTCGCTCACCAATTTCTGTCTGCTGTATAACGCTACAAATACCAGGGAGGAACTCATTGTTCATTAAGCCTGATGACGATGAGTAATGTTTCACTAACTCACCCGAAAGGTGGTAATAGCTTAAACCGACAGAGGAAGCTAACCATACACCTTGCCTGTCTCTGATCAAGCAAGCAGGTCTGGCGTTGGGCTCACTCATTTCAACAACACGTTTTTCATCGCTTCGTGTATCAGTTTTAAACACACCATAAGATGAAGCAAACCACTGGCTGCCATCAACCGCCGTGGTCATGTCTAATGATTCACCAAACTTTTCTGAAAAACGGATAAACTGGATGTTGTCATTACTGTATTGGTATACGCCATGATCGGTGCCTATTAATAGGGCATCTTCAGTATCATATAGGCGCGTAACCTTAGCAGGCAAATACTGACTTACTAGCCACTCACTTCCAAAGTTTCGTACGCTTCGTGCAGCAGTATCAACATTGTAAAGATGGTATCCGCTTGATACCCAAAGACGGTCATCACCATCAACGGTCACATGCTCTACGGCATGTCCGGCCATAACCTGTAAATAAGGATATGTAATCTTGTTGAGACCATTTAGCTCAAATATTTCCAGCCCTTTTGAGGTCGCAAGCCAAAGCATACCGTTTTGAAACGCAAATTCATTGATCTGCGACTCCAACTCTAAGACTTGGTTAATCCCACTCTTTCCTGAACGATAAATCTTTCGGTCATCAGCAAACCAAAGCGCACCATCAGGACCTTCAATAGTTTGCCGAATTCGTCCTGATAGGGTGTGTGAGTCATAACTACTAAAGGTCACTCGTTCAAATTTTTTACTAAATAGCGAGTAATAACGAATACCTTGGTTAGTCGCAATCCACATCCCTCCCATATTGTCGCTCAACAACGAATAAATCTTCGTGTTATCTAACTCTAACTCAAGAAAACTTGCAGGCGCGACTTCGGTGACCTCACCTGAAAAAAATGAGTACAAATAAAGACCATGCTCGGTCCCCACCCAATACTCTTGATTTGTCTCTGCGAATGTCAAAACATGTGAGCCGCCAATTCTAATCACTTCTTTATCAGGCTGGTAAATGTTGAAAATTAAAGCGCCACGCAATGTACCTATCAAAATTTCTCTTCGCGTGTGTGAATAATAGACTTTCTCAATGTAGTTTTGACCTGAGGCAGCGACATGGTCAAACTTATCACCTTCAGAAAGATAGAAGCCGGAAGTCGTTGCTAGTGCCCACTTCGTTTCAACTAGCACCGCATCATTAATGTAAACGTAGCTATTATTACTATGTTGATAGAGCTGCAATAGAGAGAAAGAGTTTAATTCGCTAGTGTCGATATTGTAGGTATAGAAATGCGCGCCATCACTCACCCAAATATAGTTCTTTGAAGACCCTATTTTTCTTATTTGTGAGCCTGGATTTAAACTAAAGACTAAACGTCGTTCCTGATTTGGATAGGTTCGATAGACCTCATTTTCAATAAAGGTCCAAAAAGCACCTTTATGATAAGCCAACTGCTTAGCCGACGTTTGTAGGAAGCTACCTGATTTAGGTAATATAGTTTGACCATCGTAAAACAGGACTCGTCCGTGTACGTCATGAATCCACAAACCGCCCTTTTCACCCAAGAACAACTTTTTAGCCGCGATAAAAGTACCCTTTGCCTGAGTTGGCAAAGGGTAAAAGATTGCATTTGCATTATGAAGCGCAAATGCTTGGTAGGATAAGACAAAGCCCAACAGAGCAAGGGCTAATTGGCGTAGCAAGACGAAAACCTTTTGTATCAATTTGTGCTCGGAAAGTGACCGTTCATCGTTTGTAAAGCATGGATTGATACGGTTATTTTGAGCTGATAATTATTGGTAATGATATCTCAATTACTTTCTGAGAAAAGGCTCGCCTTACCAAAGGTTGTAATTCTTACTACTGGATCACGTTAAAAAGACTACTCCTACATTACGACAGCACTTAATCTGACTTTTTGTTCAAGCATTGCTCAAAACTATTCGCCATATTGTTGAGAAAAGTAAAGTAACTGCCAGGTTTTGCTTCAATTGTACTCCCTAACGGGTCAAGCTCGCCTTTAGCGACGTCACTGCCTCTCATTACGCTCTGAACGACAGCCGGGGTAAACTGAGGTTCAGAAAATACACAAGCCACATCTCCACCACTTAGCTTTTGACGAATTTGAATTAAGGTCTTCGCTCCTGGCTTTCGTTCTGGGCTCACAGTAAAATGCCCCATTTGATTTAGTTCATAACGATCTTCGAAATAACCGTAAGCATCATGGAATACAAAGTAACCTTTGTTTTTTACTGGTGCCAGCTTCTGCTTTATCTGTTGGTCAGTGTCTTTTAGCTCGAGTTCAAACTTTTTGAGGTTCGCTTGATATTGAGCTGCATTTTCCGGATCAAGTGATACAAGTTGATTCACAACAGCCTTGGCCACTTGTTGTGCTTGGCTTACACCTAGCCAAAAGTGCGGATCATGTGAGCCATGATCGTGCCCATCATGGTCATGGTTGTGCTCACTATCAAATTCACGCAATTCTAGATTTGGAATTTGACTAATAGTCAAAGTATTCGATCTATCCGAAACAACTTTCTCTAGAAACGGTTCAAGATCATGTCCGTACCAAATAACCAAATCAGCCGAAGCGACCTTTTTAACATCCGATGGACGCAAAGCATAGTCATGGGGTGATGTGTTAGACTGCAATAGCACGTCTGGTGAAGTTACTCCTTGAGTAAGCTCTGTTACTAACAACTGAATAGGTTTGATACTCGTCAGTACCGTTACTGCCTGTGCTGGAAGTGTTAACATTGCTGAGGCAGCAAGAATTAATGCTCTTTTCATAGTTTTACTTGGGATATGGCGTGGAAAGTGAGATAATGTTACATTATAACATTATTGATTTGCAAATGAGTTTCATTCATGTCTTCCTTAGTCCATCTTGAGCAGTTATGCGTCGAGTTCGATGGCCGCAGAGTTCTCGATAACATTAGTATGGAATTAGAAAAGGGCAAAATAACTACCCTAATTGGTCCCAATGGAGCGGGAAAATCAACGTTAGTCAAAGTTATCTTAGGTCTTCAAAAGCCAACAAGCGGCAAGTTGAACCGACAAAGAAAACTGAAAATTGGTTACGTTCCTCAAAAGTTGAAGCTCAATGACTCCCTTCCATTGAATGTAACCCGCTTCCTAAATTTAGCAGGAAAATACAGTAAGCAGGAGTGCATTGATGCATTAAGGCTTGTTGGCGCTGAACATTTACTTAATAGTAATATGCATCGCTTATCCGGTGGTGAAAACCAACGAGTGTTACTGGCGCGCGCTCTGCTTCAGCGTCCTCAGCTGTTGGTATTAGACGAACCAGCTCAGGGTGTGGATATCCAAGGTCAAATCGATCTCTATGACTTAATTGAGAGCATTCGTCACCGCTTTGATTGTGGCGTATTTATGGTGTCGCATGACTTACATTTAGTGATGGCGAAAACGGACGATGTTATTTGTCTGCATCACCATGTTTGCTGCTCAGGTTCACCTGCCACTATTACTCAGCACCCTTCTTACATCGCACTATTTGGCAATGCTGCGAGAGAGTCTCTCGCGTTTTATCATCACGACCATGAGCATCATCATCACGATTTATCCGGAACGCCAGTAAGCGGTGATGCGATATCATGCTCCCACCATAAACACGGACATCACCATCATGATTGAGTTTCTCCTACCTTCTATTCTTGCTGGTATTGGTATCGCGATCATTGCCGGTCCGCTTGGGTCATTTGTCGTTTGGCGTAAAATGGCTTACTTCGGAGATACCCTAGCTCATGCATCATTAATGGGCCTAGCGCTGGGTTTTTTGCTCAATGTAAATCTCTACCTTGCCCTACTCGTCTGCTGTTTAGCTCTGGCCGTTTTGCTTGTCACTCTGCAAAAGCAACAACTTGTGGCTACAGACACGTTGTTAGGTATCTTGGCACACAGTGCACTCTCTATCGGTTTAGTATCGGTTAGCTTTTTGGAAAACGTGCGCGTCGATTTAATGAGCTACCTATTTGGGGACTTACTTGCCGTCTCTCCACAAGATCTGATGTTTATTTACGCAGGTGTTGTTGCGGTAAGTGCGTGTTTGTACGTCTTCTGGCGCCCACTGCTTTCTAGTACTGTTAGTGAAGAACTTGCCGCTGTTGAGGGCGTGAATACAGACTTAGTTAGATTGGTGTTAATGCTAATGGTGGGTGTAGTAATCGCAGTAGGTATGAAGTTCGTTGGCGCGTTGATCATGACTTCGCTCCTAATTATCCCAGCAGCAACAGCACGTAAAGTCTCTTCATCACCAGAGCAAATGGCATTGTTCGCATCCATTATTGGCTCAGTGGCAGTACTGATGGGGCTTAGCCTATCATGGCACTTCGATACACCGGCCGGCCCTTCCGTAGTGATCAGCGCAACATCCTTATTTATGCTGAGCCAGCTGATTAAAAGCAAAGCATAATCGCATTGAGCATTAAACGCGAAAGACCTTGCTAACAACAAACATAAATCCACGGAAACGGAAAAAGAAAAGCCTGCGAAATCGCAGGCTTTTTAATACTTATTAAGTAGTGTGGTCGATTACCAACCCGTCACTTCACGTAGACCTTGGCCAATCTCTGCTAGAGATTTCACAGTTTTAACGCCAGCCGCTTCTAGTGCAGCAAATTTGTCTTCAGCAGTACCTTTACCACCAGAGATAATCGCACCAGCATGGCCCATACGCTTACCAGGAGGCGCAGTTACACCAGCAATGTAAGAAACCACTGGCTTCGTTACATTTTCTTTAATGTATGCTGCTGCTTCTTCTTCTGCAGTACCACCGATCTCACCGATCATAACGATCGCTTCTGTCTCAGGGTCTTCTTGGAACAGTTTTAGGATATCAATGAAGTTTGAACCCGGGATTGGGTCACCACCGATACCAACACAAGTAGACTGGCCGAAACCTTCGTCAGTGGTTTGTTTAACTGCTTCGTAAGTTAGAGTACCGCTACGAGATACAATACCTACTTTGCCTTTCTTGTGGATGTGACCAGGCATGATACCGATCTTACACTCATCAGGAGTGATAACGCCCGGACAGTTAGGACCAATCATGCGAACGCCAGTTTCTTCTAGCTTCACTTTTACGTCGATCATATCTGTAGTAGGGATACCTTCAGTAATCGTTACGATTAGCTCGATACCCGCGTCAATCGCTTCTAGGATTGCATCTTTACAGAAAGGTGCTGGTACGTAGATGACTGTCGCTGTTGCGCCAGTCGCTTCTACTGCTTCACGAACTGTGTTGAATACAGGAAGACCTAGGTGAGTTTGGCCACCTTTACCTGGAGACACACCGCCAACCATTTGCGTACCGTATGCGATAGCTTGCTCTGAGTGGAAAGTACCTTGACCACCAGTGAACCCCTGACAGATTACTTTAGTGTCTTTGTTAATTAATACAGACATTATTTAGCCTCCGCAGCAGCAACAACTTTCTGAGCAGCATCAGTTAGCGACTCAGCAGCAATGATATCAACATCAGAATTAGCAAGAACTTCGCGACCTAGGTCAGCGTTAGTGCCTTCAAGACGAACAACAACAGGTACGCTTACGCCTACCTCTTTAACCGCGCCGATAATACCTTCTGCGATCATGTCACAACGTACAATACCACCGAAGATGTTAACAAGTACCGCTTTCACATTGTCATCAGATAGGATGATCTTGAATGCTTCAGCAACACGCTCTTTCGTCGCGCCGCCACCTACATCTAAGAAGTTAGCTGGTTTGCCGCCGTGTAGGTTTACGATATCCATCGTACCCATTGCTAGGCCTGCACCGTTAACCATACAGCCAACGTTACCGTCTAGTGCTACGTAGTTCAGCTCCCACTGAGCTGCGTGTGCTTCACGCTCATCTTCTTGTGAAGGATCGTGCATTTCACGAAGCTTAGGCTGACGATACAGTGCGTTTGAGTCGATGTTGATCTTACCGTCAAGACATAGCAAGTTGCCTTCACCAGTAATCACAAGTGGGTTGATCTCTAGCAGAGCAAGATCGTACTGAGAAAACATAGTGCCAAGACCCATAAAGATCTTAACGAATTGTTTGATTTGGTCGCCTTCAAGACCAAGTTTGAACGCTAGCTCACGACCTTGGTAAGCTTGTGGACCTACTAGTGGGTCAATTGCTGCTTTGTGGATGAGTTCCGGCGTTTCTTCCGCAACTTTTTCAATTTCCACACCACCTTCGGTAGAAGCCATGAAAACGATCTTACGGCTAGCACGGTCAACTACCGCACCTAGGTATAGTTCGTTCGCAATATTTGAAGCTTCTTCAACAAGGATTTTTGTTACTGGCTGACCGTTAG
Source organism: Vibrio sp. 1401 (assembly GCF_033340295.1). Lineage (NCBI taxonomy): Bacteria > Pseudomonadati > Pseudomonadota > Gammaproteobacteria > Vibrionales > Vibrionaceae > Vibrio > Vibrio sp. 1401. The sequence goes on along the minus strand of NZ_JAWOWF010000017.1, from coordinate 44,639 downwards.
CGTCAGTTTGGTAAGTCACTAGGTTTTTACCTAACCACTTCTGTGCAAACTCTTTAACGCCTTCTTTTGTATCGTGTAGCTCTACGCCACCCGCTTTACCACGGCCACCAGCGTGAACCTGACATTTAACTACTTTCTTGGCTGTACTAATACGGCCTGCGGCTTCAAAAGCTTCTTGTGGTGTATCACACGCGTAGCCTTCTGGCACAGGCAAACCGAATTCTGCAAACAGCTGTTTGGCTTGGTATTCATGCAAATTCATTTCGATATTCCGTTTGTTTTTCCCTTAAGGGATTTATTATTTCCATAACGCTGCAGTCTTGGCTGCTTGTACGTCTGTAGGGTCTTCTCAAATCAATCCTTCATCATGAGTTCTCATACTGAAGGATTCAAATGAAGGCCAAACGTTGAGCTAGTCTAGCCATTGAAATTTTTAACGTCTAGCTACCTACGATAACTAGACGTTTTAGCGATATTAAACGTCTAATAGGAGACGTGCTGGGTCCTCTAGTAACTCTTTAATCGTTACTAGGAAGCCAACTGATTCACGACCATCAATTAGGCGGTGATCGTAAGATAACGCTAGGTACATCATCGGCAAGATTTCAACTTTGCCATCCACTGCCATCGGACGCTCTTGGATCTTATGCATACCAAGAATCGCTGATTGAGGTGGGTTGATGATTGGTGTAGACATTAGTGAACCGAACACACCACCGTTTGTGATAGTGAAGTTACCGCCCATTAGCTCGTCTACCGTTAGCTTGCCATCACGACCTTTAATAGCCAGCTCTTTGATGCCTTTTTCAACATCAGCGAAACCAAGCTTGTCACAGTCTTTTAGGACAGGTGTAACTAGACCACGTGGAGTTGATACCGCCATGCTAATGTCGAAGTAGTTGTGGTAAACAATGTCATCGCCATCAATCGAAGCATTTACTTCTGGGTAACGCTTAAGCGCTTCTGTTACTGCTTTCACGTAGAAAGACATGAAGCCCAAACGAATACCGTGACGCTCTTCGAACTGATCTTTGTACTGCTTACGAAGGTCCATGATTGGTTTCATGTTCACTTCGTTAAACGTCGTTAGCATTGCCGTGTTGTTCTTCGCTTCTAGCAGACGGTTAGCGACTGTCTTACGAAGGCGAGTCATTGGAACACGCTTCTGACTGCGAGCCGCTGCCGGCACGTCAACCACTGCTGGCGAGTCTTCTTTTGACGCAGATTTAGCGTTCGCAAGATGCGCTTCAATATCTTCACGCGTAATACGACCACCAACACCAGTGCCTTTCACTTGGCTTGCTTCTAAGCCATGTTCAGCCAACAAACGGCGCACTGCTGGGCTTAATGCGTCATTACTTTCTTCGCTAAGCGCAGCTTTGTGACGCTTATCAGGAGATGCTTCAGTACCTTCTGTTTTGTCTGCAGTTGGTTCACCTGCAACTGCGCCTGGCTTCAATTTAGCAATGATTTGTTTAGAAAGTACTGTCGCACCTTCTGCTTCAACAATAGCTTCTAAAACGCCAGCTTCCGGAGCTGGAACTTCTAGCACAACTTTGTCTGTTTCGATGTCAACCAAAACCTCGTCACGCTCTACTGCGTCGCCTGGTTGTTTGTGCCATGTCGCTACGGTTGCGTCAGCAACTGATTCAGGTAAATCTGGAACCAGAATTTCAATTGTCATATCTGTTTCTTCCTTTAACTTCTAATTCTTAATTCGAAGTTTTTGAGTTCACGTTCAGAGCGTCTTCAACCAACGCTTTTTGTTGTTTCAAGTGCACCGACATGTAGCCAACTGCTGGCGAAGCAGAAGCTGGGCGACCTGCGTATTTAAGATTTGCACCTGCAGGAATAGCGGCACGGAAGTTATGTTGGCTACAGTACCAAGCACCTTGGTTCTGAGGTTCTTCCTGACACCACACGAAGTCTTCAACGTTAGTGTATTGAGCAATTGCTGCTTGTACTTCTTCCATTGGGAATGGGTAAAGCTGTTCAATACGCACGATAGCAACATCGTCTTGCTCGTTGTTACGGCGCTGCTCTAGTAGGTCAAAGTAAACCTTACCAGCACAGAACACGACACGTTTCACTTTGCTTGGTTCTAAATCATCTACTTCTGGAATTGCAGATTGGAATGTACCATCCGCCAAGTCTTCAATCGTTGAAGTACATAGAGGGTGGCGCAGCAAAGATTTCGGCGACATAACAATGAGAGGTCGACGCATTGGGCGTACAACCTGACGACGAATCATGTGGTACACCTGAGCCGGTGTTGAAGGAACCACAACCTGCATATTTTGCTCAGCACAAAGCTGAAGGTAACGCTCTAAACGTGCAGATGAGTGCTCAGGGCCTTGACCTTCATAACCATGAGGTAGAAGCATAGTAAGACCGCACAAACGCGCCCACTTTTGCTCGCCTGACGAGATAAACTGGTCGATAACAACTTGTGCACCGTTGGCAAAATCACCAAACTGTGCTTCCCAGATAGTTAAACCACCTGGTTCGGCTGTTGCGTAACCGTATTCAAACGCCAACACAGCTTCTTCTGACAATACTGAGTCAAAGACTTGGAATGGCCCTTGGTTGTCATGAATATTCGCTAATGGAATGTAAGTGCTTGCATCGGTTTGGTTATGAAGAACCGAGTGACGGTGGAAGAAAGTACCACGACCCGAGTCCTGACCAGAAAGACGAATACGCTTGCCATCGTCAACCAATGTAGCATACGCCAATGTTTCAGCCATACCCCAGTCAATGGCTTTTTCACCGGTCATCATTGCTAGACGATCGTTGTATAGCTTATTAACACGGCTTTGCAGTTTATGGCTTTCTGGGTACTGACACAGACGATTGCCTAGCTCAATAAGGCGTGTCTTGTCGTATTTTGAATCCCACTCCATATCCCATTCGTGCCCTAAGTAAGGGGACCAGTCTACAGAGTGCAACGCCATTGGACGCCATTCTTTAACAACCACTTCACCGCGATCTAATGCATCGCGATACTCATTGACTAACTGAGTCGCTGTCTCGATATCTGATTCATTTTTATCGATCAGAACATCTGCATACAATTTGCGTGGTGTAGGATGCTTTTTGATTTTCTGGTACATCAAAGGCTGAGTCGCATTTGGCTCATCCGCCTCATTGTGGCCGTGGCGACGGTAACATACAAGATCGATCACGACATCGCGCTTGAACTCGTTACGGTAATCCAATGCAATGCGAGTAACAAAAGCAACTGCTTCTGGGTCATCTGCATTTACATGGAAAATTGGCGCCTGCACCATCTTCGCGATATCGGTACAGTACATCGTAGAACGCGTGTCACGAGGATTAGACGTCGTAAAGCCTACTTGGTTGTTGATGACGATACGTACCGTACCACCAACTTGGAACCCACGAGCAAGAGACATGTTGAACGTTTCGGCAACCACACCCTGACCAGCGATTGCAGAATCACCGTGGATGGTGATAGGAAGCACTTTGCTACCTTGATTATCACCCAAGCGATCTTGACGTGCTCGAACTGAGCCCATGACTACTGGGTTTACGATTTCTAGGTGCGACGGGTTAAATGCAAGTGCTAAGTGAACATCACCGCCAGGAGTCGCAAAATCAGCAGAGAAACCTTGGTGATATTTCACATCACCCGTACCCCAAGTTTCGTCGTGTTTACCGGCGAACTCATCAAACAGGTCTTGAGGTTTCTTACCAAGTACGTTCACCAGCATGTTCAAACGACCGCGGTGAGCCATACCGATAACCACTTCACGCATTCCACTTGTACCCGCATGACGGATCAACTCTTTCGTCATCGGAATCAGCGCATCACCACCTTCTAAAGAGAAACGTTTTGCACCTGGGAATTTCGCCCCGAGGTAACGCTCCAAACCTTCAGCGGCTGTTAGCTCTTCTAGGAATGTGCGCTTCTCATCTTTGTTGAATGATGGCTGGCCTACGACAGACTCAAGGCGTTGCTGAATCCAACGCTTTTGCTCTGTGTCAGTCATGTGCATGTATTCAGCACCGATGGAACCGCAATAAGTTTTGTTGAGGGCTTCATAGATATCTTTCAACTTCATGGTTTCTTGCCCAACAGCAAAAGAACCTACGTTGAAAGTTTCTTCGAAGTCATCTTCGGTAAGATTATGAAAAGCAGGGTCTAACTCCGCCACTGTTGGGCGTTGCCATAGACCTAGTGGGTCTAATTCTGCAGCTTCATGCCCGCGGAAACGGTATGCGTTGATTAGCTGTAGAACTTTTACTTGTTTTGCATCGACATCTGGGTCACTAACTTGGACATTGTAATGCTTTGTTTCTCTAGCGAGTCGTCGGAAGTAGTCACGGACACGTGAATGTGGTTGTTCTGCCACTTCTTCTGATGGCTTAGGCAAGCCTTCAAAAACACGTTTCCACTCCTCACTTACCAGATCGGGATCACTTAGATACAGTTCGTAGAGGTCCTCTACATACGTTGCATTGGCGCCAGCCAAGTGTGAAGACTCGAGCCATGCCTTCATCACGCCGTTGTGCATATTTTCCCTTAACCAGTAGTTTTCACGTTTGCTTCGGTCTTTGCCGAGCTATAAGAGCCGACTAAAAATACGGTCGGCAATTTTTGTATTCTTTACTCGAATATTACTGAAGCAGTGAAGCGGTCATATCGGGTGATCCGCAACACTGCGACATTCCTAAGAGCGAGTAAATTAAACCGAACGATTAACCAACATCGACTTAATGTGACCGATGGCTTTCGTCGGATTTAATCCCTTAGGACAAACACTTACACAATTCATGATGCCATGGCAACGAAAAACGCTAAATGCATCATCAAGATCAGACAAACGTTCATCTGTTGCCGTATCGCGGCTATCAATTAGCCAACGGTACGCTGCGAGAAGACCAGCTGGGCCGATGAATTTATCAGGGTTCCACCAGAATGATGGGCAAGACGTTGTACAACATGCACACATGATACATTCGTACAATCCATCTAAATGCGCACGATCATCAGGCGATTGTAGGTTCTCACGTGATGGTGGTAATGCACCATCATCAATCAAGAATGGTTTAACTTTCGCATAGTTATCATAGAACTGCGTCATGTCAACGATAAGATCGCGCACGACAGGTAACCCTGGTAGTGGACGAATAACTATCTTATCGCCTTGTAGAGCAGATAACGGTGTGATACACGCTAGGCCGTTTTTACCATTCATATTCAAACCATCAGAACCACATACCCCTTCACGGCATGAGCGACGGAACGCGATGCTTGGATCTTGCTCTTTTAGCAGAATCAATGCATCAAGCACCATCATGTCTGAGCCTTCGTCTACCTCAAGGGTATACTCTTTCATGTAAGGCTTGGTATCCACATCCGGATTGTAACGGTATAAAGAGAAGTTTAATTTCATAGTCGTATCCTCCCTTTAGTATGTACGTACTTTCGGCGGGAAAGCTTCACGATGCGTTGGCGTCATGTTCACATCACGCTTAGTCATCGCTTCTGTTTCCGGATTGTAGATAGAGTGGCATAGCCAGTTCTCATCATCACGCTCAGGGAAATCGAAACGAGCATGTGCGCCACGACTCTCTGTACGGTAGTTTGCTGCAACGGCAGTTGAAAACGCGGTTTCCATCAGGTTATCAAGTTCTAGACACTCAATACGCTGCGTGTTGAACTCTGAAGACTTGTCCGCTAGATGCGCATCTTTCAAACGTTCGCGAATCACTTTCAACTCTTCTAGACCGGTTGCCATCGCATCGCCTTCACGGAATACCGAGAAGCTGTTTTGCATGCATGCTTGTAGGTCTTTACGAATCTGAACTGGATCTTCACCACCAGTGCTGTTTTCCCAACGCATAGTACGCGCTAGAGACGCTTCAATATCAGATTCTGTTGCAGGACGAGCTTCTGCTTGCGCTGCTAGCGTTTCGCCAAGGTGCAAGCCAGTAGCACGACCAAATACGACCAAGTCTAGTAATGAGTTGCCGCCCAGACGGTTAGCACCGTGTACCGATACAGAAGCAATCTCACCACATGCGTAAAGGCCTTGTACTTCCATCTCGCTACCGTCGGCCTTCTGCTTAATTGCTTGGCCAGAGACTTGAGTAGGTACACCACCCATCATGTAGTGACAAGTTGGAATTACTGGAATTGGCTCTTTCACTGGGTCAACGTGTGCAAATGTACGAGACAGTTCACAGATACCTGGTAGACGTGATTCAAGTACTTCTTTACCAAGGTGATCAAGTTTCAACTTGATATGTGGACCCCAAGGACCATCACAGCCGCGGCCTTCACGAATTTCAATCATCATTGAACGAGCAACCACGTCACGACCAGCAAGGTCTTTCGCGTTTGGTGCGTAGCGCTCCATGAAGCGTTCACCATCTTTATTTAGAAGGTAACCACCTTCACCACGACAACCTTCCGTCACTAGAACACCCGCGCCAGCAATACCTGTTGGGTGGAACTGCCACATTTCCATGTCTTGCATTGGAACGCCTGCGCGAAGTGCCATACCAACGCCATCACCCGTGTTGATGTGCGCGTTAGTGGTCGATGCGTAAATACGACCTGCACCACCTGTAGCTAGAATGGTTGCTTTCGATTTGAAGTAACAGATTTCACCCGTTTCCATACAAATCGCAGTACAACCCATGATTGCGCCGTCTTGGTTTTTCACAAGATCCAAAGCGTACCACTCCGAGAAGATGGTTGTTTTGTGTTTTACGTTTTGCTGGTAAAGCGTGTGAAGAAGTGCGTGACCAGTACGGTCTGCAGCAGCGGCTGTACGAGCAGCCTGCTCACCACCAAACTCTTTAGATTGGCCACCGAATGGACGTTGGTATATGGTACCGTTATCAAAACGAGAGAATGGAAGACCCATTTTTTCAAGCTCGATAACTGACTCAGGACCATTTTTACACATGTATTCAATCGCGTTCTGGTCACCGATGTAGTCGGAACCTTTAACGGTATCGTACATGTGCCATTGCCAATCGTCTTTGTGCGAGTTACCCAGAGCAACGGTAATGCCGCCCTGTGCAGACACAGTATGAGAACGTGTTGGAAATACTTTTGACAACAAAGCACATGATAGGCCTTGCTCTGAAATTTGTAGTGCAGCGCGCATACCTGCACCACCAGCGCCGATTACTACGGCATCAAACTCACGAACTGGAATAGACACTTACGCACCCCACAGAATAAATAGACCAGAGAAGACATAGCCGAATAGCACGGCAATAACACCAAGTTGTAGTGCGCCACGTAGTTTCGCGCACTTAATGTAATCAGTTAATACTTGCCACAAACCAACCCAAGCGTGAATCAGGATCGAGACAAGTGCCAACATGGTGAATACTTTAGTGAAGGTACCACCAAAGAATTGGGTCCAAGATGCGTAAGAGATATCTGAAAATGCACAGAAGCTAATCAGATAAATCGTGTATAGCGTCATAATGATTGCAGTTGCACGAATTAGTAGGAAATCGTGTACACCATTACGACCAAATGAAGATACGTGTTTTACCATACCAAGATCCCCGCCAATAATGATAATACTGCTGTTGCACCAAACGCGACTTTAGCGCTCATCGTGCCTGAATCTAGTTCTTCAAAGTGACCTAGATCCATCAATAAGTGACGGATACCACCTGCGATGTGGTAGGCAAGTGCAGTAAGAATTCCCCACAGGATGAATTTTACGAAGAAGCTATCGACGATGTCAGCGGCTTCCATAAAACCCATTGGGGATGACAGAGAAATGGATAGTAACCACAGTAATATACCCACCGCAACAAACGTAATTACCCCAGACACACGGTGTAGGATGGATGCGATTGCTGTGATAGGAAAGTGGATGGTCTGTAAATCTAAATTAACAGGTCTTGACTTTCTTTCTTTCACGGGCTTGCTCACTCAGCTCCATTGAGCATTTATTGTTATAACCAATTTCAGCTTCCAAACATACAAAAGTTAACATCTATTTAACAAATATCACGAGTAACCACTCAGATAATTGTAAACAAGTTGTTAACAAACGGAATCCAGCAACAAACCTCACTCTTTGTTTCTAGCCCCGAATTTATAAGGATTTAACTAAAATTTTCTTTGCCAATATACGGCGAGCAACATTCTAATACAATTGGTGTAACAAATTATGCTACATAGAACAGATTTTTAACGATTTTCATGAGAAAAATCATAACAAGTGCACACAAAGATGGAGAAAAATTGACTTTAAGCTTTAACAACAGTACAAAAATGGCACATAAACATCCTGGACGGATTAAATAATAAACAAAGGAGATTGTTATGGCGGATAAGAAAGCGACCCTTCATGTTGAAGGTCAAGCGCCAATCGAACTGCCAATTATGGACGGTACGCTAGGTACACCTGTAATTGACGTTCGTAAGCTGGGAGCCAATGGTTACTTTACTTTTGACCCAGGTTTTCTTGCCACTGCATCTTGTGAATCATCAATCACGTACATCGATGGCGGCAAAGGTATTCTTTTGCACCGCGGTTTCCCGATTGATCAATTAGCCAATAACGCAGATTACTTAGAAGTATGTTACATCCTTCTTTATGGTGAAGCCCCTACCCGAGAACAATACGAGCAATTCAAAACGACCGTTACTCGTCACACAATGGTACACGAGCAAATCGCAAGCTTTTTCCATGGCTTCCGACGCGATGCTCATCCAATGGCGGTAATGTGTGGTGTAGTTGGAGCACTTGCAGCCTTCTATCACGACTCTCTTGACATTAACAACGACGAACACCGCGAAATTGCAGCGTACCGTCTGCTGTCAAAAATGCCAACACTGGCGGCGATGTGTTACAAATACTCTATCGGTCAGCCATTTATTTACCCTCGTAACGACCTTAGCTACGCAGAGAACTTCTTGCATATGATGTTCGCAAACCCTTGCGAAGAGTATGAAGTAAATCCTGTGGTTGCCCGTGCGATGGATAAGATTTTCACTCTACACGCGGATCACGAACAGAATGCGTCGACATCAACTGTTCGCCTAGCTGGCTCTTCTGGTGCGAACCCATTTGCATGTATTGCCGCTGGTATTGCATCCCTTTGGGGGCCTGCTCACGGTGGCGCAAACGAAGCCTGCTTGAGAATGCTAGAAGAGATTGGCAGCGTCGATAACATCCCTGAATATGTAGACCGCGCGAAAGACAAAGATGACCCATTCCGCTTAATGGGCTTTGGTCACCGCGTTTACAAGAACTACGACCCACGTGCGACAGTAATGCGCGAAACGTGTCATGAAGTTCTCAAAGAGCTAAACATTCAAGACCCTCTGCTAGACGTTGCAATGGAACTTGAGCGCATTGCACTTTCTGATGAGTACTTCGTGTCTAAGAAGCTGTACCCGAACGTAGACTTCTACTCAGGTATCATTCTTAAAGCGATTGGTATTCCAGTTTCTATGTTTACGGTTATCTTCGCGATTTCTCGTACCATCGGCTGGATTGCTCACTGGAACGAAATGCACAGCGATCCACTGAACCGCATCGGTCGTCCTCGTCAGCTATACACTGGCGAAACACAACGTGAGTTTTCTCCACTTCACGAACGTGAATGATCTTTTAGTACGAAGATAGACAAACAAAAGGGTTGAGATTTTCGTCTCAACCCTTTTTTCTTTTTTGCGTTTAACGTTATTAATGGAGAACGCTAAACCGGATTATCAATATCGATAAACTCCACATGTAGGCCATATTCATCCGCTAGCCATTTGCCTAAGGCCTGAACACCATAACGCTCAGTAGCATGATGACCTGCAGCAAAGTAATGAATGTCCATTTCACGAGCAGTATAAGTGGTGCGCTCTGAAATTTCTCCAGAGATAAATGCATCCAGCCCGTGCTGTACAGCAAGTTCAATGAAATCCTGCCCTCCACCAGTACACCAGCCGACTGTCTCAATCATCTTATCAGTATTCTCTGGAGCGATATGCAGAGGCTCTCTTTCAAGAACTTGGTTGATCTTACTCGCAAATTCAACACCAGACATCGGCTTTTTCAAGCGCCCAAACATAGCAACTGACTGAGGGTGCCCTTCAAGCCCACCTTCTACTTCGATTTCAAGTAAGCGAGCTAATTCAGCGTTGTTGCCTAGCTCTGGATGAATATCTAGAGGAAGGTGATAACCATATAAGTTGATATCATTTTTGATCAGGCTACGAATTCGTTTACCTTTCATGCCACGAATTGGCTCAGGCTCACCTTTCCAAAAATAGCCATGATGAACAAGCAATGCGTCTGCATTAAGCTCAATCGCTTTATCGATTAAGGCTTGAGAGGCGGTTACGCCAGTGATAATACGCTTTACGGCTGGCGTCCCTTCTACCTGTAACCCGTTTGGTGCGTAATCTTTAATTAACTGCGGTGACAGTTTGTCATTAAGAATCTGTTCTAGCTTTAAGTTATTCATTATTACTTCCAATTTCTAGCGCATGTAAACCTAAATAACCTCTCGATGAAATCAGACCGAGAGTGTGCAACCTAGTTGATACAACAACGTTTTGACATCTGGCACCTTGATATCATTTAGGTATTTAAAGTGTATCTCGAACCCTAATATCGATGCTAGCCACCCTACCCTCAAAAGCAAATTTAGTTACAATAACAAAGCTTGTCGCCTCACCATACATTTAGGGATACGGATGAACCAACTGCAACGCTTTTACCAATGGATCGCCACTTCACCTCCTCTTTTCAAGTTACGCCCTCCGTTTGCAACCTTAGAGGATCTTACGGTAACGCCTTTAAAGAACACTGAGCAATACAATGGTAATCCAAGATTGGGCTTTTTATATCAGCACTTATGCACTGCAGTTCTCTCTAGTTCAGAACGATATCAGGTTATCGCGGAAGAGGTTCAGTTAAACGACATCGAAGGTAAGACCATTGGTGCTATAGATTTGGTGTTGCGGAATACAGAATCAAATCAAATAGAACACTGGGAAGTGGCGATTAAGTTTTATCTTCTTTATAACGGCGTTTGGTATGGTCCGAATGCTCACGACCAGCTGCATACAAAACTGAATAGAATGCTTACTCATCAATTGAAAATGAGCGATCGCCCGGAATTTCAAAAAATAATTCCGTTAAACGACGCCCCACAAGAGCATCTATTGATGCAAGGACGACTCTATATTAATCCGTTTACTCCAGAGCCAACTCCTAGCGAGTGCTTGGGTTATGAACTAAATCCAAGTCAGATTAGTGGTTACTGGTGCTACCAGAGCCAATGGGAGTTAATCGGTAAGCCACTTTATCATTTACACAAACCATGCTGGGCGATTGGTATGGACGATTTATCTCGACCCATTGAAAAGCCTTCAGACCGATTTGTACATGCACAAACGGAGGACGGTCAATTCTGGTTTGTGGTACCAGATTCATGGCCCGGAGATAAAGCGGTTCGGGGCACTTAAACATGAAAGGGTTGATGTTTTCACATCAACCCTTTGCTAGATACATTGACCATTGGATGTTTTACAAACCAGCGGCTGCAAACACTTGATTAACGATCTCTTGTGCTTCAGCTTCGATTTGTTTCAGATGTTCTTCACCTTTGAAGCTTTCACAGTAAATCTTGTAGATGTCCTCTGTGCCTGATGGACGAGCAGCGAACCAACCGTTAGCTGTCGTTACTTTAAGGCCGCCAATCGCAGCACCATTGCCTGGTGCATGCGTTAGACGAGCAGTGATAGCATCACCTGCTAGAGTTTCAGCCGCAACCATTTCTGGTGACAACTTCTTCAATACGTCTTTTTGTGGGCCATTTGCTACAGCTTGAATACGGTTGTACTTCGACTCACCGTGCTTCGCCGCTAGCTCTTCATAGTAATCTTGAGGGTTCTTACCCGTTACCGCAGTGATCTCTGCTGCTAGAAGGCATAGCAAGATGCCATCTTTGTCTGTTGACCAAGGCGTGCCATCTTTACGAAGGAAAGACGCACCAGCACTTTCTTCGCCGCCGAAACCAAACTTACCAGTGTACAGACCGTCTACAAACCATTTGAAACCAACAGGCACTTCACATAGCTCACGACCTAGATCCGCAACAACACGGTCAATCAGCGCACTTGAAACTAGTGTTTTACCAACAGCGACGTCTTTACCCCACGCGTCACGATGACGGTACAAGTAGTCAATACAAACGGCTAAGAAGTGGTTCGGGTTCATCAAACCTTTTGGCGTAACGATACCGTGACGGTCGTAGTCAGGATCGTTACCAAATGCTAAATCGTATTCGTCTTTCAGTGCCAATAGACCCGCCATTGCGTAAGGAGAAGAACAGTCCATACGCACAACGCCGTCTTTATCTAGCGACATGAATTGGAAAGAAGGATCGATCGATTCACTTACTAGCGTTAGGTCTAGGTTGTATGCCTGACCAATTTGACGCCAGTAATCGATACCGCTGCCACCCAATGGATCTACACCAATCTTCAGGTTCGCTTTTTGGATTGCTTCCATATCGATAACGTTCACCAGGTCATCAATGTATGGCTTCACCAAGTCCATCTCTACAAACAGATCCGATGCTTTTGCTTCTGCTAGTGGTAGGCGTTTAACACCTTGTAAACCTTCAGCAATCAATTCGTTCGCACGATCTTCGATAGCTTGAGTCAACTCAGCTTCTGCAGGACCACCATGTGTCGGATTGTATTTGATTCCGCCGTCTTGTGGTGGGTTATGTGATGGGGTAATAACGATACCGTCTGCTTTTTCATCGTGTTTGATGTTGTAAGTCAGAATCGCGTGTGAAATACCCGGTGTTGGCGTGTAACCGTTGTCTTGCTGGACAATCACTTTCACACCATTTGCAATCAATACTTCAATCACACTTGAAAAAGCAGGCTCAGATAGCGCATGCGTGTCTTTACCCACAAACAACGGGCCAGTTGTGCCTTGCTCAGCACGAACTTCTGCTACCGCTTGAGCGATCGCTAAAATGTGGTTTTCGTTAAAAGTGTGCTTGTCTGCAGTACCGCGGTGGCCAGAAGTACCAAATTGAACTTTGTGTTCTGCGTTTGCCGCGTCTGGTTGAAGTAAGAAGTAGTTAGCAACGAGTGCTGGGATATTGTGAAGATCTTCCTGCTGCGCTTTTTGCCCAGCACGAGGGTGCATAGCCATGTTTGACATCCTTTCTTTCAATACAAATAAAATTAAAAAAGCCTCATAATATCCGCTCACTGCGACGCATTATGAGGCTTCTATCAGGTTTCTTAGATTGAACCTGTGACTTTTTCTATTAAGTCAGGTTGGAACCCCATGTGTGCCATCACTTGTTCAACCATCTGTCTTTTACGACTTGTATTGTTATTCGTGATAACCCAAAACGGTGTGCCAGGAATGGCTTTTGGCTTGGTCGTATTACCGTTTGCTAGCAAGGTTTCTTCATTATCTGCAAAGTACACGCGTTTGCGTCCTTTTACATTCGTAGCCTGGGCGAAACCTTCTGGATTCAATTTATGTAAGGTCGATAATACCAACATAAAGCGATCAATCGCTTTTTTTAGACCGGCAAACTCATCAGAAATAAGCAGCGAACGCATTTCTTTCACTACATCAACAGATTCCGTTTTACCCGCATCTTTACTTACTACAATCCCTTGTGGCTTCTCTACTACAGGCGCGGCTTTAGCTTCCTGCAACTGACCATCAAGGTTTAAAAGGCGTCGCAAAATATCCGAGGCGCTTTCACCGATATGCTTAGTTTGACTAGCTATATAACGGTATAGATCCTCATCAACCTCAATTGTTTTCATTCGCTTTTCACATTCTCAATGTTTAAACTCTGGGGGATTATAACGAGATCCACGCGGATACTCCACGTTAAACCCATCACGAATAAGATAAAATGTCAGCATTACTCAACTATAAGCAGGAAGGCCAAGGCCAAACAGTTGTTTTGATTCACGGATTGTTTGGTAGTTTAAGTAATCTGGGTCTACTCGCCCGCGATCTTATTAAAGATCACACGGTGATCAGTATTGATCTGAGAAATCACGGCCTCTCTTTCCACTCCGAAGTCCATAACTATACCGATATGGCAAACGATGTGGCTCAGCTCCTTCAGCACTTAAACGTTGAGCCATCTATTGTTATTGGTCACTCCATGGGCGGAAAAGTCGCGATGGCTCTTGTGGACATTGCTCCAAATGTAGTCAAGCAGTTAGTCGTTCTCGACATGGCGCCTGTAGCCTACACTACGAACCGTCACGATAATGTTTTTAACGGCTTACATGCTGTTATTAATGAAAAACCAGCAAATCGACAGCAAGCCATGGATATCCTAGCTCAACATATTGAACTCGATGGTGTAAGACAATTTCTCTCTAAATCACTGTACAAAAATGGCGATAAGATGGATTGGCGGTTTAACGTACCGAGCCTTTTTGAGAATTATGACCAAATTATTGGCTGGCAAGAAATCACACCAACAGATATCCCAACTTTATTTATCAAAGGCGGCGACTCTGACTACTTAATGCCAGAACATCAGCCGGCAGTGAAGCGACAATTTAACCATGCTAAAGCACACATTATCGCTGGCACTGGTCACTGGTTACACGCCGAGAAACCGACAGAAGTAATGAGAGTCATTCGAAAATACATTTCGAGTTAACAAATTCGAAAAGCAACACTAGATTATTGAAATAACCCTTCTTGTAGTGCATTAACTTTACCGTTTAACAGTGGTATAGTGCGCCCAAGATTTTTCGGCATGAAGGGCTAAAATGCTTTACGACTATATGGATATGCTCGAGTCTATTGGACTCGATCTTCTTTTTGCTGCTATCTTTTTTTTCATCGGGATGGCGATAAAAGATGTACTAAAGCAAGGCAATGTACCTGTTTTTGGTCGTCGTATTGTGTGGTTAGTCCTTTTCCTAGGCTGTGCTGGCTTTATTGCAAAAGGTGTAATTCAGCTAACTTGGGAAGGCTCAGGGTTAGGTTAAACCCTTAGTAGCATCGCCAATAACAAACAATGTAAAGGTATAGACTCTATGGCAAGTGTAGGTATCTTCTTCGGTAGCGACACAGGTAATACTGAAGCCGTTGCAAAGATGATTCAAAAGCAACTAGGTAAACATCTAGTTCACGTTCAAGACATCGCGAAAAGCAGCAAAGAAGACATTGATAACTTCGATCTTCTTCTTCTAGGTATCCCAACTTGGTACTACGGCGAAGCACAATGTGATTGGGATGACTTCTTCCCTGAGCTTGAGCAAATCGACTTCTCTACTAAGCTAGTGGCTATCTTTGGCTGTGGCGACCAAGAAGACTACGCAGAATACTTCTGTGACGCGATGGGCACAGTCCGTGATATCGTTGAATCTAAAGGCGGCACAATTCTTGGCCATACCTCGACAGAAGGCTACGAATTTGAAGCGTCTAAAGCACTTGTTGAAGGTGACGAAAGCCAATTCGTAGGTCTATGTATTGATGAAGACCGCCAACCAGAATTGACTGACGAGCGTGTTGAAAGCTGGGTTAAACAGATCTATGAAGAGATGTGTTTAGCTGAGCTAGAAGGCTAATCAAATTGAATGATACAAAGACCTCCACTTGGAGGTCTTTTTGTATGTATTGTCACACAGCATCGGTAAGTACTTCCTCTTCGCGATACTGAGGTTTCTTTCTTACATAAAGCTTGCGTTGAACCTCTGAAACCACATTCCCCTGTTTATCTTTTACATGAGTAATAAACTCAGGAAAACACTTTTCTCCATTCCGTGTCATTTGATAAATGTTTTCCAGCATCCCTTCAGTGACCTCAAATTCTGCAAACAAATCACTTTGCCCCGGCTTAATAAAGTTAATGCTTGCCTCTTTATCCCACACATAATATTCCTCTCGTAGAATCCCCATCAGCATCAACGAGTAAATAGGATCAGTTAAAGAGAAAATACTGCCGCCATATTGGGTGCGATTGGCATTTTTATTCCACCAGCGAAGCTTTAAACGTACCTTTACAGTACGGAAGTCTTGAGAAATATGTAAGATTTTAATACCCGCCCCCCAAAAAGGAGGCCAAATATTGAGTGCGAACTTTACAATTCCTGGTTTGTATATCTTCGCTAGTCGCCTATTCATCGCTATCCCTGCCCTCTCCAAGCTTAATGTTACACAATTGTAACTGGTCAGAGCTGTAATATAATGGACCTGTTTCTAATTTACAAAAAGATTCTATTAACCCTTTGAAGTTCGTGGTTTAATGTTCCGAACGCTTATCCTATAATGGTAGGAAGATTGAATTCTGTTAAATCGCTGCAGATGATCCAACGGGAAAGTATATGTCAGATAATAATCAGGCGCTGAAGGATGCGGGTTTAAAAGTAACCCTTCCGAGGCTAAAAATTCTAGAAGTACTTCAGCAGCCAGACTGCCAGCACATCAGTGCTGAAGATTTGTACAAAAAGTTGATTGATCTAGGTGAAGAAATTGGCCTAGCAACTGTTTACCGAGTTCTAAACCAGTTCGACGATGCTGGTATTGTAACTCGTCACCACTTTGAAGGTGGAAAGTCAGTCTTCGAATTATCGACTCAACATCACCACGACCACCTAGTGTGCCTAGATTGTGGTGAGGTAATTGAATTTTCTGACGATCTTATCGAAGAACGTCAAAAAGAGATTGCAGCTAAGTACAATGTCACACTAACAAACCACAGCTTATACTTGTACGGCAAGTGTAGCGATGGTGGTTGTAAAGACAATCCAGATGCACACAAACCGAAAAAATAAGGGTTTGTTAATTTAAAAAGTAAACGTCAGCACATGCTGGCGTTTTTTGTTTCTAGAAGTCAGTACCTTAGACGTCAGTACTTTGGTTACAGAACAAAGGCTACTAAACACCCATCTTTTTTATCCACAGTTTTGCACATCTATATAGCACTCTGTGGGATTAGGTATAAAAAATGCCAGCATTTGCTGGCATTTTCATCACTCTCAGCATTAATCGAGATTATTGATTCTCAATTTTTGCCCAGGTATCACGTAGACCAACCGTGCGGTTGAATACTAGATTATCTGCTGAAGAGTCTTTCGAGTCTGCACAGAAGTAACCCATACGTTCAAACTGGTAACCTTTTTCTGCTTCTGCAGAAGCTAGGCTAGGCTCGACAAAGCCATTGATCACTACTAATGATTCAGGGTTAATAGTAGAAGCAAAATCTTCCGCTGCGCCTGGGTTTGGCACCGTAAATAAACGATCGTACAGACGAATTTCCGCAGGAAGAGCTTTATCTGCTGACACCCAATGAATAACGCCTTTCACTTTACGACCATCTGCTGGGTTTTTACCTAGCGTATCTGCATCGTAAGAACAGAAAATCGTTGTGATGTTGCCTTCGGCATCTTTTTCAACGCGCTCAGCTTTGATCACGTAAGCACCACGTAAACGAACTTCTTTACCTAGCACTAAACGCTTGTACTTTTTGTTCGCTTCTTCACGGAAGTCTTCACGCTCAATCCACAGTTCACGCGTGAATGGCACTTCACGCACGCCCATTTCAGGTTTATTTGGGTGGTTGGCAACTGTCAAGTTTTCTACTGCGCCTGCTTCAAAGTTTTCGATAACAACTTTAACAGGATCCAGTACAGCCATTGCACGCGGAGCGTTCTCGTTTAGGTCATCACGAATACAAGATTCTAATGAACTAAACTCGATCATATTTTCTTGCTTCGTTACACCAATACGCTTACAAAACTCACGAATAGATGCAGGTGTGAAGCCACGACGACGCAGACCTGAGACAGTCGGCATACGTGGATCATCCCAACCATTAACCAGTTTTTCAGTAACTAGCTGGTTAAGCTTACGCTTAGACATCACTGTGTATTCAAGGTTTAAACGACTGAACTCGTATTGATGTGGACGGCTTTCGATCGTGATGTTGTCTAGAACCCAATCGTACAGACGACGGTTATCCATGAATTCAAGCGTACAAATAGAGTGCGTAATGCCTTCTAATGCATCAGAAATACAGTGCGTAAAGTCGTACATTGGGTAAATGCACCACTTATCACCAGTTTGGTGGTGCGTAGCAAAACGCACACGGTATAAAACTGGATCGCGCATGACCATGAATGAAGAACCCATGTCGATTTTAGCACGAAGACACGCTTTACCTTCTTCAAATTCACCAGCGCGCATTTTTTCAAACAACGCCAAGTTCTCTTCAACAGGACGGTCACGGTATGGACTTGGTTTACCTGGCGCCTTTAGTGTGCCGCGGTATTCACGAATTTGCTCTGGACTTAGCTCATCTACATACGCTAAGCCTTTGTTAATCAATTCAATTGCATATTCGTAAAGCTTATCGAAGTAGTTTGATGAGTAACATACTTCACCACTCCACTCAAAGCCCAACCAGTTTACATCTTTCTTGATAGACTCAACGTATTCGATGTCTTCTTTTTCAGGGTTTGTATCGTCGAAACGCAGATTACATTGACCCTGGTAGTCCTGAGCAATACCGAAGTTCAAACAGATAGACTTAGCATGACCGATATGCAGGTAGCCATTTGGCTCCGGCGGGAATCGAGTATGCACGCTAGTGTGTTTACCATCCGCTAGATCTTTATCAATGATCTGGCGAATAAAGTTTGATGGACGAGCATCAGCTTCACTCATCTATAGCACCTCAAAAATATTAGTATTGTCAGAGAAAACGGAACCCTGTTTCCAAGTATGGTTTCACAGAGTACATTGTTCCTAATGATCCACAATTCTAAGCAATTAGACAACAAGAACTCGCTCTAAAACGACAATATTTATCGAGTTAGCGTGAAAGCAAAGCAGATTCAAAGGGCCTAAACGAAAAAAGGCCTCCTGCGGAGGCCTTTTGCGATGTTGTAGTATCAATTGTTTGCAATACCAATAACAAACAATCACACCACTATTAAACAGTTAAGCTGGTAGCTGAACACCACTTAAATCTTCATCTTTAGATACATTCTTCATCTCACCAGCAACAATCTCTGCTAGAGGACCAAGGATAACTTGTAGGTTGTTTGTACCTAGCTTCACAACTCCCATAGCTCCAAGATCTTTCAGAGTTTTCTCATTGATAACGCTCATATCTTTCACAGAAAGGCGCAAACGAGTAATACAGGCATCGATAGAACTTAGGTTGTCATGACCGCCAAGTGCTTTCAAGTACTGACGAGCGAGCTCAGAAGAGTTGCTTGAGCCAGCCACGTTAGATGAAGATTCTTCATCATCTTCACGTCCCGGTGTTTTAAGGCCAAACTTAACAATCACGGTACGGAACACGAAGTAGTAAACCGCAAAGAAACCAAGGCCTTGTACAATGAGCATGTACCAGTTTACCGCTAGCGGGTTACGAGTTGACAATACTAAGTCGACTAGACCAGCAGAGAAACCGAAACCTGCAATCCACTGCATTGATGCCGCGATATAAACTGATAGACCAGTCAGCGCTGCGTGAAGAACGTACAGTCCTGGAGCAAGGAACATGAATGCAAATTCAAGTGGTTCTGTTACACCTGTAAAGAATGAAGCAAACGCAGCTGCAATCATGATAGATGCCACTTTCTCTTTATTCTTTGATTTCGCAGTATGGTACATCGCTAGAGCAGCACCTGGTAAACCAAACATCATGATTGGGAAGAAGCCCGCTTGGTACATCCCCGTAACACCTACCGTTGCCGTGCCTTCAGCTAATGATTTCGCACCGCCAAGGAAGTTTGGAATGTCATTAATACCAGCAACATCAAACCAGAACACTGAGTTTAGTGCATGGTGCAGACCAACAGGAATTAGAAGTCGGTTGAAGAATGCGTAAACACCTGCACCTGCTTCACCCATACCTTGAATGCTTTCACCAAAACTGACCAGACCGCCGTAAACTGATGGCCAAACGTACATCAGGATGAACGCAATAACGATACCAGCAAAAGACGTTAGGATCGGTACAAGACGCTTGCCAGAGAAAAACGCCAGTGCTTTGTGCAGCTCTACGTGAGAAAAACGGTTGTACAACTCAGCAGAAACAATACCAACCAAGATACCGACGAACTGGTTATTGATTTTACCAAATGCAGCAGGTACTTCACTTGGGTCAATGCCTTGAATCTGTGATACTGCACCAGGGGCCAAAAGCGTTGTGACAACTAAGAAGCCCACGAAACCTGAAAGTGCAGCGGCGCCATCTTTGTCTTTAGACATTCCGTAAGCAACACCAACAGCGAACAATACTGACATATTGTCAATGATCGCTGCACCAGCTTTAATAAGAAATGCAGCAAGTGCACTGTTTGCGCCCCAGCCATTTGGGTCGATCCAGTAGCCAATACCCATGAGTATTGCTGCTGCAGGAAGTGTGGCAACCGGCACCATAAGCGCCTTACCCACCTTCTGGAAGTATCCGAGAATGTTCACCTTAAGTTCCCCCTATAGGATTAGATGTTATGTTGAATGACTTATTTCAGCCGTCCAATTTAGTCATCCTAAGTTTATGATATTAATTTTGCTCCGCAAATTAAAAGCTCACCGTTTGTGATCATAATCACCACAATTTGCCCTTTCGGAAGGTTTTTGCTAGCGAGATCATAAAACTTATTTTATTATACGAAAAAATGGCGTTTTAAAGATAATATTCTCGCACTTTATGCAAGGCAGAATCAGTGTTATTTTGGTATCTAGGCGGGTAAATCACTGTAACTTTGCTCTGAAAAAGAATCATAAAAAACCATACAATTATTACTTTTCAGTTAGTTACTATGACAATAACATCGATAAAACGCGACTTGCTGTATGTGACTCGTTATCTAATTCAGTGATACAAACTAAGTACCCATATGACTGAAGCAGTCTCTACTTAGATAACGATATAGAAATTGAATTCTCATCTATAAGGACTAGCTGACTATGTACGCGCTAAGTAACTGTAAAATTTATACCGGTAGTGATGTTCTTACCGATCATGCGGTCATCATCGAAAACGATCTTATTCAATCTATTGTGCCGGTTTCTGAGCTACCTCAAAGCATCGAACTAAAAGACCTTGCAGGCGCTAATCTAAGTCCAGGCTTTATCGATCTGCAGTTGAACGGTTGTGGCGGTGTAATGCTAAACGATGCAATTACCCCTGAAACCATGCAAATCATGCACCAGGCAAACCTCAAATCTGGCTGTACTAGCTTCCTGCCAACACTCATTACGTCATCTGATGAAGATATGCGAACTGCAATTGCCGCAGCTCGTGAGTACCACAACAAGTATCAAAATCAATCGCTTGGTTTACACCTCGAAGGTCCTTACCTTAACGTCGCGAAAAAAGGCATCCATAACGTCGATTTTATTCGCCCATCAGACGAAAGCATGATCGACCTTATCTGCGCAAACGCCGATATCGTAGCGAAAGTAACGCTAGCACCTGAGCATAACGACCCAGAGCATATTGCGCGATTAAAGGCTGCTGGCATCGTGGTTTCAATTGGCCACACAAATGCAACCTACGCCGAAGCACGTAAAAGCTTTGAAGCAGGCATTACTTTTGCCACACACCTCTTTAATGCAATGACACCAATGGTTGGTCGTGAACCAGGAGTTGTTGGTGCAATTTACGATACTCCTGACGTATACGCTGGCATTATTGCTGATGGTTTTCACGTCGACTACGCAAACATCCGAATTGCTCATAAAATCAAAGGTGAAAAGCTTGTTTTGGTGACGGATGCCACAGCTCCAGCAGGTGCTAACATTGATCACTTTATTTTTGTCGGTAAGAAAGTATATTACCGAGATGGTAAGTGTGTTGATGAAAATGGCACGCTAGGCGGCTCAGCTTTGACAATGATTGAAGCAGTTCAGAATTCAGTTGAGCACGCGGGGATCGCTTTAGACGAAGCTCTACGAATGGCCACGTTATACCCAGCAACAGCAATTGGTGTTGAGGATCGCCTTGGCCGAGTTCGAAAAGGGATGGTTGCAAACCTGACTATTTTCGATCGTGACTTTAAAGTAAAAGCGACGGTTGTTAACGGACAATACGAGCAAAATTAAGCATGAATGGCGGACAGATTGGTAATGTAGATTTAGTAAAACAGCTTAACAGCGCTGCGGTATATAGGCTGATTGATCAGCAAGGTCCTATCTCCCGTATTCAAGTCGCGGACGTGAGTCAACTCGCGCCTGCTAGTGTTACCAAAATAACCCGCCAACTTTTAGAGCGCGGCCTTATTAAGGAGGTCGCCCAACAAGCTTCAACTGGTGGTCGTCGTGCGATCTCTTTGACTACTGAAGTCAAACCTTTTCATTCGATTGCCGTTCGCTTAGGTCGAGATTACGTACAGTTCAGTTTATACGATTTAGGTGGTACCGCGCTGGCAGAAGATCAGCATGAACTGTACTACACTAACCAAGCAGACTTAATCGCAGGACTCATCGATTTATTAAAAGATTTCGTAAGCCGTTGCGAAGACAAAATTGATCAACTCATCGCTATCGGCATCACTTTACCGGGCCTTGTTAACCCAACAACTGGCGTGGTCGAATACATGCCTAATACCGATATCGATAATCTTGCTCTCGGTGAAATTGTTGGAGAGAAGTTTAATACAGCATGCTTTGTTGGCAACGACGTACGTGGCATGGCGTTGGCTGAGCACTACTTTGGAGCAAGCCAAGACTGCCAGGATTCTATTTTGGTTAGCGTCCACCGCGGTACTGGCGCAGGTATTATCGTTAACGGCCAGGTTTTTCTTGGTTTTAACCGCAACGTCGGTGAAATTGGTCATATCCAAATTGACCCGCTTGGTGAGCAATGCCAATGTGGAAACTTTGGCTGTTTAGAAACCGTAGCTGCAAACCCAGCGATTATTCAACGAGTGAAGCAACTGATTACTCAAGGATACGAATCAAGCTTAACCGACCTTGAAAACATCACAATTGAAGCGGTATGTCAGCACGCAATGAATGGTGATGAACTTGCGAAACAGAGTTTAGTGCGAGTGGGCAACCAGCTAGGTAAAGCGATTGCGATTACGGTTAACTTATTTAATCCACAGAAAATTGTAATTGCTGGCGATATTACTGCAGCACAAGATATTCTTTTCCCTGCAATTCAACGCAACGTAGAGAATCAATCTCTTAAAACTTTCCATAACGACCTCCCTATCGTGGCTTCTCACATTGATAAGCAGCCAACGATGGGCGCATTTGCGATGATTAAACGCGCTATGCTGAACGGAGTTTTGTTACAAAAGTTACTGGAAGACTAAGTTTATACAACCAATTGAGTTACAATCTCGGGCTGTGTTTTCACAGCCCGTTTTTGTATATCAGGAATACAGCTTAACAGTATGGAAATTATTCTAATTACAGCCGCTTTTTTAGCTGGTTTTATTGCGCTTAAATGCAGCCTCCCTCCCCTCGTTGGTTTTCTACTAGCTGGATTTGGCTTGCATGCATTTGGTTACCAAAGCAATGACGTTATCGTCACTCTCGCAGATCTTGGTGTTACTCTTCTTCTGTTTACTATTGGACTCAAACTCGATGTAAAAACCCTGCTGTCCAAAGAAATATGGGAAGGGGCAACCGCCCACAACATACTCTCTACCGCTTTTTTTGCCCTAGCGTTATCCGGCTTAAAACTACTGGGCTTGACTTCGCTAGCCAGTATGGACGGCAGCCAAATCCTGCTTTTAGCTTTTGCACTATCGTTCTCTAGTACCGTTTTTGCCGTAAAAGCATTGCAAGAAAAAGGCGAAATGAACGCGACCTACGGCACACTCGCGATCGGTATTTTGGTTATGCAAGATATTTTTGCCGTAGTATTCCTGACTGCTTCAACCGGAAAAGTCCCAGAATGGTATGCCATCGGTTTGTTCGCACTGCCTTTCCTTCGTCCCCTATTCTATAAGCTGCTCGATAAAGTTGGCCACGGCGAAATGCTGGTGCTATTCGGTATTTTCTTCGCGCTTGTTGTCGGTGCTGGGCTATTCGAGTTGGTCGGGATGAAACCAGACTTGGGCGCGCTAATTTTAGGCATGCTACTCGCAGGTCACCCAAAAGCCTCAGAACTATCCAAGTCATTATTCAATATGAAGGAGCTCTTTTTAGTCTGCTTCTTTTTAAACATTGGTTTATCCGCCTCATTGAGCGTGAATGGCGTCGTTCTCGCCCTGCTATTTATCTTACTGCTACCAATCAAAGGACTCTTGTACTTCGTCACTATTAATCATTTTAAGTTTCGAGTACGTACCTCTTTGCTCGCCTCTTTATCACTATTTAACTACAGTGAGTTTGGTCTTATTGTTGCTGGATTGGCCTATAAAATGGGCTGGATGCCAAGTGATATGCTTGCTGCGATTGCGGTTGCGGTGTCGGTATCCTTTGTAATTTCCGCGCCACTTAACCGCCTTAGCCATAAAATTTATCAACATTCAGGTAAGTGGCTGCAAGAGACAGCGGTAGAAAAGCTCAATCAACGCGACCAACTCATCAACCCAGGTCATGCCCAAGTATTGATCTTAGGTATGGGGCGTATTGGAACGGGCGCTTATGATGAGCTACGCTCACGCTATGGCAAAATTTCATTGGGTATAGAAATTCGTGAAGACGCTGCACATCATCATCGTTCAGAAGGAAGAAATGTGATTTCTGGTGATGCCACCGACCCGGATTTCTGGGAGCGAATTTTAGATACAGGTCATGTAAAACTGGTTCTGCTTGCAATGCCACATCATCAAGGTAACCAAACAGCACTTGAGCAGCTTAAACGCAGAAAATATAAGGGGCAAATTGCCGCTATCGCCGAATACCCAGATCAATTGGAAGGCTTACTTGAAAATGGCGTTGACGCAGCATTCAATATATATAGTGAAGCTGGTAGCGGTTTTGCTCGACACGTCTGTAAACAACTTCAGCCTAAATTCACACCAATTAAATAAGCAACAGCACTGATATTTTTTGAAAGGCTTTCTATTGATAGAAAGCCTTTTTTGTATAGTTTTTATACCAAACCTTGATCTCATTCACCAAAACAACGATTGAGTTAAATATTTTCCATACAACAAGGCCTTTTATCATTTTTTTAATCACAAAACGTTGCTTTTTTTATTAGTAATGGCAAATTTAAACCATACCGATTAGAAATTGTTTAGTTTAGTAAGGATGTAGTATGTGTTCAGTATTTGGCATTTTAGACATTAAAAGCGATGCAGCCGCATTGCGCCCTATCGCATTAGAGATGTCGAAAAAACTTCGTCACCGTGGCCCAGACTGGTCTGGGATTTACTCTTCAGAGCGTGCTATTTTAGCGCACGAGCGCTTGGCGATTGTTGGTCTAAATAGTGGTGCACAGCCGCTATACAGCCCTGATAAGAAGCTCATCCTTGCCGTCAATGGTGAAATCTACAACCATAAAGAAATTCGTGCTCGTTACGAAGGAAAGTACGAATTTCAAACCGATTCAGACTGTGAAGTCATTCTTGCACTTTACCAAGATATGGGTGCAGATCTCCTTGAAGAACTAAACGGTATTTTCGCTTTTGTGCTCTACGACGAAGAAAAAGATGAGTATTTAGTCGGCCGTGACCATATTGGTATTATCCCTCTTTATCAAGGTCACGATGAGCATGGTAACTACTATGTGGCATCAGAGATGAAGGCTCTTGTTCCAGTATGTAAAACAGTAAGTGAATTCCCTCCTGGTAGCTATTACAGCTCTAAAGATACTGAGCCAACACGTTACTATGTTCGTGACTGGAACGAGTACGCAGCAGTACAAGGTAACAGCACTAGCAAAGAAGAATTGACTGAAGCGCTAGAAGCGGCTGTTAAACGCCAACTAATGACTGACGTGCCTTACGGTGTACTTCTTTCGGGCGGTCTAGATTCTTCTATTACATCTGCGGTAGCAAAACGCTTTGCAGCGATGCGTATTGAAGATGATGAAAAGTCTGAAGCTTGGTGGCCTCAACTGCACTCTTTTGCTGTTGGCCTAGAAGGCGCGCCTGACCTGAAAGCCGCTCGCGAAGTTGCCGACCAAATTGGTACCGTTCACCACGAAATGACGTACACGATTCAAGAAGGTTTGGACGCGATTCGTGACGTGATTTACCACATTGAAACGTATGACGTGACGACTATCCGCGCATCAACACCTATGTTCTTAATGGGTCGTAAGATCAAAGCGATGGGTATCAAGATGGTATTGTCTGGTGAGGGCGCTGACGAAATCTTTGGTGGCTACCTTTACTTCCACAAAGCGCCAAACGCGAAAGAGTTCCACGAGGAGACTGTGCGTAAACTGCTTGCTCTGAACATGTTCGACTGTGCTCGTGCTAACAAGTCGCTGGCAGCATGGGGAGTTGAAGGACGCGTACCTTTCCTAGATAAAGAGTTCATTGATGTAGCAATGCGCTTGAACCCAGCAGACAAGATGTGTGGCAACGGTAAAATGGAGAAACACATCCTTCGTGAGTGCTTCGAGCACTACCTGCCAGAATCGATCGCATGGCGTCAAAAAGAGCAGTTCTCTGATGGCGTTGGCTACAGCTGGATCGATACGCTGAAAGAAGTAGCAGAACAGAAAGTGACAGACCAGCAGATGGAAACAGCTCAATATCGATTCCCATACAACACGCCAACGACAAAAGAAGGCTACGTGTACCGTGAAATCTTTGAAGAGTTATTCCCACTTCCATCAGCAGCAGAGTGTGTACCAGGAGGCCCTTCAGTAGCGTGTTCTTCAGCGAAGGCGATTGAATGGGATGAATCGTTCCAAAACTGTGTTGACCCATCAGGTCGTGCAGTACAGACCGTTCACAACGACTCATACTAATTCTCTACGATAAAGATAAGGGTTGGTTCGTCCAACCCTTTTAAAACAGACAAAAAATTAGATACGATCAAAAAGAGGTGCTTTTGCACCTCTTTTTATGTTTGATGGAATTAGGCTATTTTAAATCTAAATCACTATTGTCTATGCTGACAGGCACACGCTTGGTGATCATCTGAACTAGCATAATTGAGCGTTTCTCACCATCTTGTTCTTGGAAGATGGCATCTATGCCCGCAAATTGACCGCTTTTAACTCTAATTTGATCGCCTGGTTTTGGCATACATTCAGAAACGGTATTGTCATTACAACACTTTTCTAGCTGCATCAATTCGAAGACCAAGTCACCTTGAACTTCTTTCGGTTGAGCACCAAAACGCACAAAGTCAACAACACCTCGAGTAGAGCGGACTGAGGTGAAGTTTGGCCCTTGCTCATAATCAAAGTAAGCGAATACGTAACAAGGAAACAGCGGTTCCTCGACTTTTTGTCTTTTACCGCGCAAAATCTTCTCAACTTCTACAGTTGGATAAAAGCACTCTACACCTTGATTTTCAAGGTGTTGTTTCGCCCTAACCTGCTCCCCACGTTTACAATAAAGTAGATACCAACGTTTCATCTTTTTACTAGCCAATTCTATTTTGTTTTTATCCTAGCATTAAGCCAAAGTTGAGTCATTGATATTCAGTTTATCTATAAAAGTATGATTATACATCGCTCGCATTAACGACATTTTTCAGCAACTTACGATAAAGAAGTCCATAGGCAAAAATGGAAATTAAGTTTGTAACACAACCAATACACCATCATATAATCTGCAAATCCAATCAAAAACAGCCACTTAACAAACAAAAATAGTTGAATGGCAAAATTTTATTATTTGTCACTCGTTGAATTGCATTGTATACGTAGAAGTCGTTAAAAAATGTAATAACTATTATTAGAAGAGCTTATGTCAAACCAACATCAATATTTTGGTCATCCACGTGGCCTGTTCTTATTGTTCGGTACTGAACTGTGGGAACGCTTTTCTTACTACGCAATGCGTGCCATTCTCGTGCTTTACCTCACCGATACAACAATGAATGGCGGCCTTGGCTGGTCAACCAAAGACGCATTAGACCTATACGGCATATACACAGGGCTTGTGTATATCACGCCTCTTATCGGTGGTTACCTAGCAGATAACTATTTAGGTCAACGTCGCTCAATTTTGCTTGGTGGCGCGTTAATGGCCATCGGCCAGTTTACTCTTGCACTTCCTGCTGATGCTTTAGGTATTGGTTCGCTACACAGTTTCTATTTAGGTCTTGGCCTACTTATCACTGGTAACGGTCTCTTTAAGCCAAATATCTCAACCATGGTTGGCGACCTTTATCAAGAAGGTGACAACCGTCGTGACGGCGCATTCACTATCTTTTATATGGGTATCAACTTAGGTGCATTACTTGCCGGCGTCGTTTCTGGCTCTGTGACAACCTCTTACGGTTGGAAAGCAGGCTTTGTTGCCGCTGGTGTGGGTATGCTGGTTAGCCTAGTGATGCAAATGGTACTGGCTCAATCATGGCTTGGTGATATTGGTCGTGAACCAGCGGCGAAACGAGATCTAAACAACAAAAACGCCACCACGAAGCAGCCACTCACCAAAGAAGAAGTGAATCGACTAAAAGTAATTCTGGTCATGAGCTTATTCACTATTGTCTTCTGGGCAGGCTTTGAACAAGCTGGTGGTCTGATGAACATCTACACTCAACAATATACTGATCGCATGATTGGTGGTTTCGAAGTTCCTGCTGCGTGGTTCCAATCACTAAACCCATTTTTCATTATTACTCTAGCGCCAGTTCTGGCTGTCCTTTGGGTAAAATTGGGTAAACGTGAACCTACTTCGCCAGTGAAATTTGCGATGGCACTATTTTTCTTGGCGATTGGTTTCCTTTGTATGGTTGGCGCAGTGCTAGAACAAGGTGGAGATACAACAGTAAAAACATCGATGTTATGGTTGGTCGGCGCTTTCTTCTTCCACACATTAGGCGAGCTGTGTTTATCACCAATTGGTCTTTCATTGGTAACTAAATTAGCACCGCTTCGCTTAGCTTCACTTATGATGGGTGCATGGTTTGGCTGTAATGCGATTGCTAACTATGTTGCGGGCTATGTGGGCTCTCACGTAGGCGAGTTAGGCGCTATGGCTATCTTTAGTGGTATTGCGGTCAGCGCAACCGTAAGTGGCGTAATTTTGCTCCTATTCTCTAATACACTCGTTCGCTGGATGCATGGCGCTGAAAATACGCACAGCACGGCAGAGCAAGTAGAAGAGCAGCAAGTACAAGTTGCTTGATCGCTCAACTAAACGTAGAAAGGGTCGCTATTGCGACCCTTTTTTGTATCTAAAGTTTAGATTGAACTAACTCAACCATCATCTCGATATGAAGTTCACTATCGTTCAAACAAGGGATGTAGGTAAAGTTTTCGCCACCAGCTTCAAGGAAAATCTCTTTACACTCTTCCGAGATCTCTTCCAACGTCTCTAAACAATCTGACGAAAATGCAGGGGTCACAACATTAATATTTTTCACACCCTTTGCAGGAAGTGCTTCTAGGGTCTTATCGGTATAAGGTTGAAGCCACTCTTCTCTCCCAAATCGGGACTGATACGTCATGCCAATTTGTTGTTCGCTTAAACCTAACGCTTCCCCAAGCAAGCGAGTCGTCTCTTCACAATGCTGTGGGTAAACATCACCATTGTCAGCATAGCGTTTTGGAATACCATGATAAGAACACAGCAGGTAATCTCCCTGGCCATTCTTTTGCCAATGTTCACGAACTGAATGCGCTAACGCTTCAATATATTTCGGGTGATTGTAATAATCACGAATAAAGCTAAAGCCCGGCATCACAGGCAGGTTTTTAAATGCTTTAGTGATTCCGTCAGAAACCGCTGCCGTTGTTGTGCCCGAGTATTGCGGATACAAAGGTAAAACAATGACTTCATCAACGCCTTGCGCCAATAGGGCTTCAAAGCCTGATTGTAAACTTGGGTTACCATACGTCATACCAAGCTCTACAGGTATATCAAGCTTTTGTGCTAACTTTTCAGTTTGGCGTTTAGAGTACACCATCAACGGCGAGCCCTCTTCCATCCATACTGATTGATAGAGTTTGGCAACTTTAGGAGCTCGGATAGGAAGGATAACGCCGTGCAATAGTGGACACCAAAGCCATCGAGTCATGTCTACCACTCGGTGATCATGAAGAAACTGACTTAAAAAGCGCTTTACGGCAGGAGCGGTTGGTGCGTCAGGAGTTCCCAGGTTAACTAGGAGTACACCCTGTTTATTATTCTCTTTCATAACATCCTATTCATGGTAAACGGCTTGGTTCATATATTTAAGTAACCTCGAAGTAACGAATAGCCGAGCTGAAGTTAATTAGATATATGTTTACGAGTAAACTAAAAAAAGCGACCACTTGGGCCGCTTTCAATATATCAAAATATTAAATTTTTGACTTCAGCAAATTAAGATAGTGCTTTCTCGATATCCGCACTAACTTCAGCTACTTGCTTAGTACCATCAAACTTAAGGTACTTAGTCTTGCCTGCTTCAGCTTCTTTGCCGTAGTAGTTGATTAGCGGCGCAGTTTGCTCGTGGTAAACACCTAGACGAGCACGTACTGTTTCTTCTTTGTCGTCATCACGAACAACAAGATCTTCACCAGTTACATCATCTTTACCTTCCACTTTAGGCGGGTTGTAAACCACGTGGTAAGTACGACCAGAAGGAAGGTGAGCACGACGACCAGCCATACGCTCAACAATTACATCGTCTGCAACGTCAAATTCGATAACGTAGTCTACGTCTACGCCCATTTCTTTTAGGCCGTCAGCTTGAGGGATAGTACGTGGGAAACCATCTAGTAGGAAACCGTTTGCACAGTCTTCTTGAGCGATGCGCTCTTTGATAAGACCAAGGATGATTTCATCAGAAACTAGCTGACCAGCGTCAATAACAGCTTTAGCTTGTTTACCAAGCTCTGTACCTGCTTTGATAGCAGCACGAAGCATATCACCAGTAGAGATTTGTGGAATACCGTATTTTTCCATGATGAAGTTTGCTTGTGTGCCTTTACCTGCACCTGGAGCACCTAGAAGAATGATGCGCATGATTTATCCTCTTTAATATTTAAGATTTATACCGAAGCTCACAATAGCTGACCTCTTAGACATCAAACCTGAGAAGCACCTGCAACGATAAGTTTCGGTATAACGTATATAGGCGAGCAAAAATACACGCCTTATTACTCACATTCAAGTCGCAGATTCTATCACAGGTTCTCTGAGCAAAGAGTGTATTAAGACTAAAGAATGTTAACAGTACCCTCTTTCACGCCCTATTGATTATTAACTCAGCACTTGAGATGCAAAATTTTGCGACAACAAACAAAAAGCTCGCGAAATGCGAGCTTTTTGATTTGCAGAGGTTATTACACCTTAGTCAAAAGTTGATTAACGGCTCCTAAGAACTCTGTTGGATCCTCAATAGAGCCTCGCTCCGCTAGCATTGCCTGACCAAGCAGAACTTCAACCCAGCGACCAAACGCTTCTTCATCGGCTTCGTCAGCCATACGCTTAACCAATTTGTGCTCAGGGTTTAGCTCAAAGATGTATTTCACTTCCGGCACAGCTTGACCAGCTGCCGCAAGAAGCTTCGCCATTTGAGTACCCATTTCGTAATCGTCCGTTACCACAACAGCAGGCGTAGATGCGAGTTTGAAGGTGGTACGAACTTCTTTCACACGATCGCCTAGGTAAGACTTCGTGCGCTCTACAACCGACTTAAACTCTTCTTCGGTTTCTTTTTGCTTCTCTTTTTCTGCTTCATCTTCAAACTGACTTAGATCAAGCCCAGCTTTAGTGATTGACTGGAACTGTTTACCATCAAACTCAGTTAAGTAGTTCATCAGCCACTCATCAATGCGGTCGTACATCAAGATAACTTCAATGCCTTTCGCTTTGAACTGTTCTAAGTGAGGGCTGTTTTTCGCAGCTGCATAGCTGTCTGCCGTCAAGTAGTAGATCTTACCTTGACCTTCTTTCATGCGCTCAACGTAAGACGCCAAGCCCACAGTTTGCTCAGAAGAGTCCACTTCAGTTGAGGCAAAGCGCAATAAACCTGCAACTTTCTCTTTGTTTGCAAAGTCCTCCGCAGGGCCCTCTTTCATCACAAGACCAAACTCTTTCCAGAATGATTGGTATTTCTCTTCGTCATTCTTGGCCATACGTTCAAGCATCGTTAGCACGCGCTTAGTACAAGCATTACGTAGAGACTGAGTCACTTTATTGTCTTGTAAGATCTCACGCGATACGTTTAGCGGTAAATCGTTTGAGTCTATTAAACCACGTACGAAGCGTAAGTATGACGGCATAAATTGCTCTGCATCGTCCATAATGAATACGCGCTGTACGTACAGTTTCAAGCCTGATTTGTGGTCGCGGTTCATCATATCCCAAGGTGCTTTCGATGGGATGTATAGTAAGCTCGTGTAGTCGTTTTTACCTTCTACACGGTTATGACTCCAGACCAAGGGATCGGCAAAGTCATGTGATACGTGCTTGTAGAACTCTTGATACTCTTCTTCTGAAATATCAGATTTGTTACGCGTCCACAGTGCCTGGGCTTTGTTGATTTGCTCCCACTTCTTCTCATCTGTTTCCTTGCCTTCGTCATCACGAACGACAGTTTGGATTGAAACAGGAATGCCGATGTGATCAGAGTACTTACTGATAACGTCACGTAGACGCCACTCATTCAAAAACTCTTTACCCTCTTCACGCATATGAAGAATGATGTCGGTACCACGTGACTCTTTGGTAATGTTTTCGATGGTGTACTCACCTTCACCCGCTGAGTGCCATTGTACCGCTTCATCAGCGGCTAGACCCGCAGCGCGAGTGCGCACGGTAACGGCGTCAGCAACGATAAATGCCGAGTAGAAACCAACACCAAACTGACCAATAAGCTGAGAGTCTTTGCTCTGCTCTTCAGATAGCTTTGAGAAAAACTCGGCTGTTCCAGATTTTGCGATTGTTCCTAAGTGCTCAATCACATCATCACGGCTCATACCGATACCGTTATCAGAAATGGTTAAGGTATTTGCGCTTTCATCAAACGACAGTTTCACGCAAAGGTCTGCATTACCTTCGTATAGATCTGGGTTAGATAACGCCTGAAAGCGCAGTTTGTCTGATGCATCTGATGCGTTAGAGATCAGCTCGCGCAAAAAGATCTCTTTATTTGAATAAAGAGAATGGATCATTAAATGCAGTAGTTGTTTTACTTCTGATTGAAAACCACGAGTTTCTTTATTTTGAGATACGGTTTCGCTCATGTGTGCTCCATAACATCTAAACTAATTGGCTTTTTCATAGGGACAAGTTTGTGACTTTCCCCTTGAAATCACCTTACCGAGATGTCATTTAACATGTGGCTGACAAATGTAAATTCAAGGTCAATATTGCTAAAAACGGTGTTTTTTTAGAAAATTTTAATTATCCTACCCGTCTAAAAGCATCTAAAATGTCGTGCGCACTCCAAGCGCCCCGGTAATTTTGTGACATAAATCACCATAATTACAACATCATCCATCTAAGAAGAACTAAATGACTAACATTGGCACCAAATTTCTACTTGCTCAAAGGTTCACCTTTGATCCAAATAGTAATTCGCTCGCTGACCAACAAAACGGCAACGACGTTGTACGATTAGGAAGCAACGAAAGCCGTATACTTCTGATGTTGGCAGAGAGACCAAACGAAGTTTTAACCCGTAACGAGCTTCACGAGTTTGTTTGGCGTGAGCAAGGTTTTGAGGTGGATGACTCAAGCCTGACTCAAGCGATTTCTACTCTGCGTAAGATGTTGAAGGATTCAACAAAATCTCCAGAGTTTGTTAAAACGGTACCTAAACGTGGCTACCAACTCATTTGTTCAGTGGAACGCTTGAGCCCATTTTCTACTGACTCTAACACTGACGTTGAAGAAACCGCTTCTGAACAAGAAGCGCCAGCAGTGGAGTTAGAAGCGAGCGATACACCACCAACAGAGATAGTGACCGATACTACTGCTGATCTTGAGCCTCAAGTAGAGCCGACTAAAACTCAGCCGAAGCCAGCATCTAACACGATTAACTGGCTACCGCGTGTCATTATCTTTTTGTCTCTGCTGCTTCCTGTTTGCGTATTGTTATTCACGAACCCTGCGGAATCCCAATTCCGTCAGATTGGTGAGTATCAAAGTGTACCGGTGATGACACCTGTAAATCACCCTCAAATCAACAACTGGTTGCCTTCAATAGAGCAATGCATTGAGCGCTACGTGAAGCACCATGCAGAAGACTCGTTGCCAGTGGAAGTGATTGCCACTGGTGGACAAAATAACCAGCTGATTCTGAACTACATTCATGACAGTAACCACTCTTACGAGAACGTAACACTGCGTATTTTCGCAGGTCAAAACGATCCAACAGACATCTGCAAATAAAGGAGGCCAATATGAAGATTAAATTAGCATCTGCGGTTTTGGCCGTATCCGTTCTTTTCAGTAGTTGGTTGTATTGGGGAAGTGACCTAAAAGTGGAGCAGCTCCTCACAGCAAACGAATGGCAGTCGACCATGGTGACAGTCATTACAGACAGCTTGCCTGACGATACTGTCGGCCCACTACGCCGAGTTAATGTTGAATCAAACGTGAAATATCTCCCTAATGGTGACTATATTCGCGTAGCAAATATAAAACTATTCGCTCAAGGTTCAACCGCAGAATCAACGATAAATATCTCGGAAAAAGGCCGCTGGGAAGTAAGTGACAACTATTTGTTGGTCTCGCCTTCGGAGTTTAAAGATATTTCATCTTCTCAATCAAAAGACTTTTCCGAAGCACAGCTACGTTTAATTACTCAAATTTTTAAGCTAGATGCGGAGCAAAGTCGTCGTATTGACGTCGTGAACGAAAAAACACTATTGCTCACTAGCTTGAACCACGGTTCTTCGGTACTGTTTAAAAACTAATTTTGATTGGATGATAAGGGGGCAAGACGCCCCCTTTGTTTTGCTTATGGATTGGCTAGATACCACTACTCTCTTTTTCGGTTCACTAATCGCCAACACGCTGGCTTCACTTTCCGGTGGCGGAGCAGGCTTGCTTCAATTCCCTTTACTCATCTTTCTCGGCTTACCGTTCTCCGTTGCGCTAGGCACACATAAAGTGGCTTCGGTCGCTTTAGGCTTAGGCGCAGCAAGCACGCATTTAAGATCAGGCACTATTAAATGGAAAGTCGCGCTCTACCTTATCTTGTCCGGCAGTATTGGCGTGATTTTAGGGGCTAACTTAATTGTACAGATCCCTGATGGTATCGCGGAAAAGATGCTCGGCACGATGATCCTAGCGCTGGGTATCTACTCGCGATTTAAGACATCGCTAGGCCAAGCTGAAGTAATACGCAACCGTCATCCTATTGGTTGGGTTATTGGTGGAATTGGCTTGCTGTTCATCGGCATCATTAACGGATCTCTTACCGCAGGTTCTGGTTTGCTCGTGACACTATTTTTGGTGCGCTGGTTTGGTTACGACTACAAACAAGCCGTTGCTTACACCATGATTTGTGTCGGCCTGTTTTGGAATGGCATCGGAGGCATTGCCGTCGTACAGGCAGGGGCGCCTATTCACTGGGCTTGGTTACCTGTTTTATTGTTAAGCTCTTTTCTAGGCGGCAGTTTAGGCGCATGGGCCGCGACTCGATACAGTAACAGAGTGATTAAAGTTGCATTCGAAATTCTCACGTTTGCGGTGGGCATCAAGTTGCTGGTTTAAAAAGATTAAAAGGAAAGTTTCATGGATAAAGCAATCATTGATATTTATTACTGCCGCCAGTGCAACTGGATGTTGCGTTCAACTTGGCTATCGCAAGAATTACTGCATACTTTTAGTGAAGAAATAGAAACAATCAGCTTACACCCGGACACAGGTGGTCGCTTCGAAATTTTCTGTAATGGCCAGCAAATTTGGGAACGGAAAAAAGACAGCGGCTTTCCTGAAGCCAAGGTGCTAAAACAGCGCGTTAGAGACATTATCGACCCAGAACGCGATTTAGGACATTCAGACACAAAATAGGGAGCAATTCGCTCCCTATTTTTTTACTTAGTAAAACCGTTAAATCATGGTTTGTGCTAATACTTCGCCTTCTGGCGTTTTTACCGTTAGCTTATTGTCTTCTAGAGTACCAAAGCTTCTCGGTAAGCCATTACGTGGGAATGTCATCGAGCCTGGGTTGAATATAATGGCTCCATCTTGCATCTCTGCGACGGGAACATGTGTATGCCCGTGGGCGATGATATCACCTTCGCGCAGTGGCGGCCGTTTTTCAGAGTTGTACAAGTGACCATGAGTCAAAAAGATTCTCTTGCCAGATTCAAGTAGCACCCATGAGTAATCCATCATCATTGGAAACTTCAATAGCATTTGGTCCACTTCACTATCACAGTTGCCACGTACAGAAATAATTTGATCACTGTATTGGTTCAATAAGTCTGCTACCTGTGGAGGGTTGTAGCCTTCCGGAATAGGGTTTCGCGGCCCATGGTTTAGCGTATCTCCTAGCAAAATCAGGTGGTGCGCACCAGAGGCCAGAAATAGCTCAATGGTTTCTTTAGTTGCTGGCAAAGAGCCATGCAGGTCTGAGGCAAAAAATAGTTTCACGACATTGTCTCCTCAAAAAGTATGAGGTCATTCTACGGCATTTTTTTAGCAGCTCAACCTACGACGGTTTGAATACTACTGATAGCGCAATGATTCAATGACCATAGGCAAAACATAGAACCATGCTGCATACGCTGTTCCAACCAACACCAGTATCCAAAACACCATCGACATAAATTTTGATTTGGCTAGATGGTGCAGCGGATCGGGCTCTCCGCATCCTGGACATGCATGAGCGCGTTTTGAGATTTGTTTCTCACACACGGGGCAAGAGACTAAAGGCATGATACAGATTCCTCGACATTAGGCTTAGGGCGCAAAGAATAATGGTGAATTAACACATATGCAACCTAACATATATTAAATATTTTAGTTCTTTGTAACAGTCGCTGACTTGAGAAAAAATTCGTTGATTTTTCATTTATATCAACCGATTACACTTCTTCTCGCACCATACCATTGATGACAATATTGTTATAACTCACCATCCCAATGACCTCGCCACTTTCAATGACCGGCGCTCTGCTTATGCCAAATCGCTCAAACAAACGGGCACAATATTTTACGTTCATATCTGGTTCGACACACAAAGCGGGCTTGGTCATGATTTCATAAATATTTGTGCGCTGAGGAGAACGATTATTCGCCAGCACCTTTTTGGCGATATCATTCATCAACACGATGCCATATTCATCATTATCATCTCGCTTTTTCACCACCAGCGCTTTGACTTGGTATTTTTTCGCTAGCGTTATGCCTTCGTATACGGTCATCAGTCCATCAACCATTACATACGTTGCCGCCATAACATCTCGAACTCTAATTATCGTTTGATCACTCATAATTCATCCTCGACTACTTTGGTCAATGTCTCGACTTGATGCGCGACACCGACTGCATCTTCAATATCGATCTGAATAGCAATCCCCTGTCCCGACTCTCTGTCAAATTCACCAACCTCATTAATGGTCTCTAATATGTGTCGAGATAGATGTTCCTCGACCACAAACAGCAGCACATCTTTTTGCACTTCTAGCGTTAAACCAAAAAACGTTCGCTTTTGATTTAAACCTTGCCCGCGAGCATTGTTAATCACTGTTGCACCGGTCGCACCAGCATCGCGTGCAGCGTCCAACACCTTGTCTGTTTTGCTGTCTTCCACAAACGCAAGTATCAATTTAAAGCGCATTTTCTTCTTCCTCCGAGACGTTTTTATTCAGCCACTGGGTTATTTGCGCATAGCCCATCACAGAGATCATAGGAAATAGACTGGCAAACGCGATCAAGCCAAAGCCATCAATCATTGGGTTTCTTCCAGGGACGGTCGAAGCAAGCCCTAACCCTAATGCAGTTACAAGTGGGACAGTGACGGTAGAAGTTGTTACGCCTCCAGAATCGTAGGCGAGTGGAACAATAAGCTTAGGAGCGTAAAACGTTTGAATCACAACGACGATGTAACCCGCGATGATGTAATAATGAATGGGATCGCCCACGACAATCCGGTAACTCCCTAATGCAATACCAATTGCCACCCCAAACGCAACGGCTACGCGCAAGCCGTTAATACTGATACTGCCTCCAGAGACTTGGTTTGCTTTTATCGCTACAGCGGTTAAAGAAGGCTCTGCAATCGTGGTACTAAAGCCTATAAAAAAGGCGAAGGTGTAAACCCAATAATAGTCGACCCACATTAAGGCTTTCCCTACCGATACTTTGAACTCTTGTAAAAACTCCGGCGCCGTTAATTGCACAGCCATCGTCTCCCCAAGTGGAAACAACGCCATTTCTAATCCAAGTAAAAAAAGAGCTAACCCGAAAATCACATAAACGAACCCAAGCAAAACTTTCTTAAGGTTGCTAACAGGACGCCTTAACACGGCTAACTGAAAACCAAAAATAATGCTGGCGATGGGAACGACGTCTCTAACGGTCGATAATAAAGTGTCTAGGAAATGATCAATTGAAATCATGTTACGACCATTCCGTAAACCATCACAAACATCATCGGTAACAGCGAGGCAAAAGCAATTAAACCAAAGCCATCCACCATAGGGTTGCGCCCTTTAATAGAAGACGCTAAACCGACGCCCAGAGCAGTGACCAAAGGTACTGTTATGGTGGACGTGGTTACACCTCCGGAATCGTAAGCGACGCCAATAATGGCTTCAGGTGCAAACCACGTCAGTATTACAACGCCTACATAGCCAACAATGATCATGTAATGAATCGGCCACCCTTTTAAGATACGCAAAACGCCGATAACGATGGCTATCCCCACAGAGAGAGCTACTGTTACTCGAAGTCCTTCTCCGTAATCCTGCATGGACTGCTCTGAGTTAGCGATCATTCCGCCCTCAGCCGCAACTTCTGAGGCTTCTTCCGCTACCGCGGTTAATGCAGGTTCAGCTATCGTGGTGCCAAACCCCAAACAAAACGCAAAGACTAATAACCAAAACACGCTGCCTTTTTTTGCAAAGGCTTGAGCCATACTCTCTCCGATAGGAAAAAGACCAAGTTCTAGGCCAAAGATAAAAAAGGTTAATCCTAAAACGACAAGCAACAAGCCAAAAAGAATGGAGACCAGGTTGGGCAGCGGCTCTTGCAAAACGACTAATTGGAAAAAAGTGATAACAATGATGATGGGTAATAAGTCACGAGCACTATTGAGGAGCGCTCGAAAAAGCGCAACAAATGCTTCCATGCCTATCCTCCTTGATTGTGCAAACTGATTACGCTCGTTCCAATGAGCGATAACTTCTAGTCTGGCATAGATTTCACTCTTCTACCGTGAATGCACTAGCGCCATCTATAACATTTAGTTACATATTTTCTAATATGTGAAGTTAATAGTATCTCTGCCAGCTTGTCACTATCCCAGAAATAATGGTGTTGAGATGATCAAGCTAAGCACAAAGCGACTATAATGTTCTAATACGTGTACATTCAAAGAGATAACATGAAGATATTACTCACAGGTGGCACTGGGTTTATTGGCTCGGAGTTGCTCAAGCTGCTATCAACTCACCAAGTTATGCTACTTACACGCTCTCCAGAGCGAGCAAAACAACGCCTACAGCATGCTGATCTGGGTAATATCGAATACCTTGACTCGCTCGAGTCGTTCGCCGATCTCAATCACGTTGATGCCGTCATTAATCTTGCAGGTGAGCCTATTGCGGATAAAAGGTGGACCAGCGAGCAAAAAGAAAAAATCTGCAAAAGTCGTTGGAAAATTACCGAGCAAATTGTTGAGCTGATCCACGCAAGTACCGAACCTCCCTCTGTTTTTATTAGTGGCTCGGCAGTTGGCTACTATGGTGATCAACAAGACCATCCGTTTGATGAGTGCTTACATGTTAATAGCGACGACTTTCCTCACGAGGTTTGTGCAAAGTGGGAGCAAATAGCCAAGCGCGCAGAGTCGGAACAAACACGGGTTTGTCTACTGAGAACTGGCGTGGTACTCGGCCTTAATGGTGGTGCGTTGGCAAAAATGCTATTACCTTACAAGCTTGGCGTAGGCGGCCCACTTGGGAACGGTAATCAGTACATGCCTTGGATTCACATCCTAGATATGGTCCGCGCCATCATGTACTTGCTTGAAACACCACATGCCCACGGTGCATTCAATATGTGCGCCCCCCATCCTGTGACTAATCGTATATTCAGCGGCACACTAGCTAAAACGCTAAAACGTCCGCATATCTTGTTCACGCCTAAATGGGCGATGGAACTCCTAATGGGAGAATCTTCCTGCTTATTGTTTGATAGCATGAGAGCCAAACCCAAAAAACTCACCGAACTGGGCTTTAAATTTAGCTACTCCAGAATAGAGCCAGCACTCAAGCACTTGCTTCATGACCGGAGCTGATGAATGATGGCTCTAATCAAGGTTTCTGAGTCTTAAATTAAATTATGAAAAAGTCGATTCTTATTACGGGTTGTTCAACCGGCATCGGTTACGTGTGCGCTCACGCCTTACAAAACAAGGGATTTAATGTCATTGCATCTTGTAGGAAAGAACAAGATGTCCAGCGCCTAATTAATGAAGGGCTAACCTGCATCAATCTAGACCTAAATAGCCCAGAAAGCATTTCTTCGGGCGTGAAGCAAGCGCTAGAGTTAGCAGAAGGTAAGCTTTACGCAGTGTTCAATAATGGTGCCTATGGTCA
Organism: Vibrio sp. 1401; assembly: GCF_033340295.1. Taxonomy (NCBI): domain Bacteria; kingdom Pseudomonadati; phylum Pseudomonadota; class Gammaproteobacteria; order Vibrionales; family Vibrionaceae; genus Vibrio; species Vibrio sp. 1401. The sequence continues at coordinate 3,845 of NZ_JAWOWF010000017.1, read as the reverse complement.
GCCCGGAGCACTGGAAGACTTACCCACCGAGGCTCTTCAAGATCAATTTCAGACCAACTTTTTTGGTTGGCACCAGTTGGTCAGAGAGGTGCTTCCTCATATGCGCCAGCAAGGCGAAGGACGCATCATACAAAACAGCTCTGTTCTTGGTTTTGCCGCAATGAAATACCGTGGCGCCTATAATTCATCAAAATTTGCCTTAGAAGGCTGGACAGATACGCTCAGGCTAGAGCTTGCGGATACGAATATCAAAGTGGCATTGATAGAACCAGGACCGATCGAAACTCAATTTAGAAACAATGCATTACGAGCCTTTGAGAAGTGGGTTGATATTGAATCTAGCCCCCATCGTCATGCTTATGAAGGACAAAGAGAGCGACTCAACAACGACAAGTCTAATAATCGATTTGTTTTGCCTGCAGAGTCTTGCATCGCACCAGTTCTTCATGCATTAACTAGCGTTTCACCGAAAATTCGTTATCGAATTACTACACCGACTAAATTATTCGCAGTCTTGAAAAGACTATTACCAACCCGTGTACTTGATAAAATTTTGCGACAGGCTGCATAAAAAAGTTTTGTCGAAATGTAATTTCACCGTAACAATGTGATGTCATTATGAACATGTAGGTTAAAAAAACCTCAACTAAACGAATCAATTTCTACGCAATTCAGCGGGGATTCTTTCGCCCAAAGTGATTGAGTTGCTTAGATTTGGTATCGCCACCCATTACGTTTTGTAGCAATGTTTATACTACTGCGAGGCAACAATGACATTAAATCAGCTTAACTGGCTTAGTGTGGGTGTAGTGTTGACCATGTTCATCCTATTTTGATACCGCACTAACAAATAGCATTAGAATTGCGCTGCTTCGGCAGCGTTTTCTTTTTATCTAACACCTGAGCAGCAATAACCTCACTCTATTACCTCACGTTTTCTCAAAATAGAATGATTCATTATTGATGGTGAATGTCGCTTGAATTTCACCTAAATCAACTCCATATCTAATATCAACGACAAGACACAAGGCAAGGATACTCTGATGCAATCCCCATTTATCGTTGAGATAACAGAACAGAACTTTCGCGAAACGCTTGAAGGATCAATGAACACGCCCGTTTTGATCCACTTTTGGGCCAACGCTCAGCCAGAAAGCGCACAGATACTCCCTGAGTTGCAATCTCTTGCTCAACAGTACAACGGTGCATTTACGCTTGCTCTACTAAATTGTGAAGATCAGCCCGCTTTAGCGTCTCAATTTGGCGTGCAAGTATTGCCAACTATCGCGCTGTTTATAAATGGTCAAGCCGTCGATGGTCTGGGAGGCCCCCAGCCAATTGATGCCATTGCTACCATGCTACAAAAGCATTTGCCAAGCCCAGATGAACAACTATTAAAACAAGTCAGTGAACTTCTTCAGCAAGGTGAGCATGCTCAGGCTTTGAGCATCATCCACACTTTGCCGCCAGAGCTGCAAGAGCGTGGTGATGTGAAACTCGCGATGGCTGATTGTTTGCTAGAAACCAAACAATTTGATATTGCCCAAGAACTACTGAACGCTATCCCTCTCGAGTATCAAGATAACTACTACAAGAGCCTAATAGCCAAGCTCGAGCTGCATTTGCAGGCTGCAGATAGCCCTGAGTTACAGCGACTAGAACAAGCATACGCAGCAGACATGGCAAACTTCGAACTCGCTTGTGAATTGGCGGTACAATACAACCAAGTTGGTCGGGATGAAGAAGCGTTGGAACTGCTGTGGAATATTCTTAAAAAAGACTTGGGCGCCCAAGACGGTGACGTGAAGAAGACTTTTATGGATATTCTCAGTGCGCTAGGTCAAGGTAACGCATTAGCAAGCAAATATCGTCGCCAGCTTTACTCAATTTTGTACTAAGCGCAGCATTCTTCTAGGAATAAGACAACAAAGGCCGGGATTTCCGGCCTTTGTCATATAAAAAACCAATAACCTCTCAAAGGTCTCAGAACTTCAATTGTCTATTGTCTATAAATAGGTAAAAATGGATCGAATATTATGCACTTAAGGGAATAACTCATGCCAATTGATTCACTGATCACCATCGGTATTTTCGTCGTTCTTGCTGTCGTTATCTTATCTTCAGCCATTAAAACGGTTCCGCAAGGAAACAACTGGACAGTTGAACGCTTCGGACGCTACACCCACACATTAAAGCCGGGTTTAAACTTGATCATTCCATTCATTGATAAAGTTGGTCAAAAAGTAAACATGATGGAGCGCGTTCTCGATATTCCTGCGCAAGAGGTCATTTCAAAAGATAACGCTAACGTGGTTATTGACGCTGTCGGATTTGTTCAAGTGATCGATGCTGCAAAAGCGGCTTATGAAGTCAACGACTTAGAACACGCTATTAGAAACTTGACCCTTACGAACATTCGTACCGTTTTAGGTTCAATGGAACTGGACGAAATGCTGAGCCAACGCGACATGATCAACTCTAAGCTGTTGGCGATTGTTGACCAAGCAACAAACCCTTGGGGCGTAAAAGTCACACGAATTGAGATTAAAGATGTCCAGCCACCAGCCGATCTGACCGCTGCAATGAATGCGCAAATGAAAGCCGAGCGTAATAAGCGTGCGGAAATTCTTGAAGCAGAAGGGGTTCGCCAAGCTGAGATATTAAAGGCCGAAGGTCATAAACAATCAGAGATATTAAAAGCTGAAGGCGAAAAGCAGTCTGCTATTCTCCATGCAGAAGCACGTGAGCGTGCCGCGCAAGCAGAAGCAAAAGCGACTTACATGGTTTCCGAAGCCATTGCAAAAGGTGACATGCAAGCCGTCAATTACTTCATTGCACAGGGTTATACCGAAGCGATCAAGAGCATTGGTCAAGCCGAAAATGGTAAAATCATTATGCTTCCATTAGAAGCAACCGGACTAATGGGCTCGGTTGCAGGGATAGCAGAAATGTTTAAACAGCAAGGTAAAGAATAATTTATGGACTTTTTTAGTTTGCTGGAAGGTATCTCTTTCTGGCATTGGCTAGCGTTTGGCTTTGCTCTTTTAGCAGTTGAGCTACTTGGTACCGCAGGGTATTTTCTCTGGCTCGGGGTGTCTGCACTTATCGTTGGAGCCATCATGACCGTTTTGCCAATGAGCTGGCAATTACAATGGCTTTGCTTTGCAAGCTTCAGCTTAATCACCACCTGGCTTTGGTGGCGACGACAATGGTCTAAAGACAAGCAAGAAGACCAAGAAAGAGATCTGAACCAAAAGTACAAGCAGTTAATTGGGCGTACTCTTATCCTTGAAGAAGACTTTTCCGTCGGGCTCAATCGCATCAAGGTAGCCGATACCACATGGTCCGCACAATCGGATCAAGCACTTCCAGCCGGTACCCGCGTAAGAATCACCGATGTTGAAGGTATTATTTTAATCATTGAGCCTGATTCTAATTAATTTATGCCAAAGTAATGGGGCAAATCATGCTCCATTACTTTAATCTAAACAACTGCTTTCATTTCATTACCTTAATTAAAATCGAGAAAAAAATAAGTATTAGTAATATTATTAATACCCTACCTACCATTTCCTATTATTTAATTATTCAACACACGACAATCAATAAGATAGAAATATATTTAGGTAAATTATCGATCTAAATTTATTTTAAAAAATAAAACTTTATTGAATTATTTTTTGATCTTTTTATCCTCGGATACATACTTAACGCATAAGCATTTAAGTTGAGTGCTTTTTATTTGGTAAGTAAGAGGATGTACTATGAATCCGAGATTCCGCAGCCAATTTAGGAATAAACTGCTTCATACAGAACACCAAGAAGCTTAAGCAGCCGAGTCTGAT